>DAIOGL010000396.1:0-1058 GCA_036745235.1 Sulfuritalea sp. | reverse complement strand
GCTCGGGCTGCGACCGTCGATCGTATTCGTCGCCGTCGCGCTCGGCATGTTTGCATCGTGGTTCATCGAGTGGCGGCAAGCGGATGCCAACATGCTGTCGACGGCGCGCGAGCGCGGGGCCGCGCTGTTCAGGCTGGTCGAACTGACCCGCGACTGGAATGCCCGCCACGGCGGCGTTTATGTGCCGGTGACGGCGGCCACCCGGCCCAATCCCTATCTCGATCACAAGAAGCGCGACGTGGTCACCCGGGAAGGCGTTGCGCTGACGCTGGTCAATCCGGCCTACATGACCCGGCAGATAGCCGAGATCGCGCAGCAGGCCGAAGGCATCCAGCTGCACATCACCAGCCTCAATCCGCTGCGTCCGGCCAACGCAGCGGATCCCTGGGAGGCCGCGGCCCTGCGGCGCTTCGACGCGGGTGTGCCCGAGATCGTCGAGCTGATTCCCGGTGCCACGCCGGTGCATCGCTACATGGCGCCGCTCCGGATCACGCAGCCCTGCCTGGCCTGCCACGAGAAGCAGGACTACCGGCTGGGCCAGATTCGCGGCGGCATCTCCGTCACCATGCCGGCGGCGGATCTGCTGGCAATTCGTGACGGCGTGCGCTTGCGTTCCAGCGCCGTGCATCTCCTGATGTTCGCCGTGATGGCCGCCCTGCTGGACTTGCTCGTGAGGCGCACCCGCAACCATTTGCTGGCGCTGGAGCGCCTCGCCAAGGAGCAGGAAAAGGTGATCGCCGAGCGCACGCATGCCTTGTCGGAAGCCAACGCAGAGCTGGAAGTCGAACTCGCGGATCGCGAACTGGCCGCCGCCGTACTGAGCAATGCGGCGGAGGCGATCATCGTCACGGACGCGGGTGGTCGCTTCGTCGAGGTCAATCCGGCTTTTTCGCGCATGACCGGCTACGCCGCCAGCGAAGTGCTGGGCAAGGCGGTATCGATGATCAAGTCGGGTCGGCATCCGCCGGAGTTCTACGAGGAAATGTGGCAGACCCTGAGCCATGAAAATCGTTGGCAGGGCGAGGTCTGGAACCGGCGCAAGAACGGCGAGCTGTTCT
>DAIOGL010000395.1:0-1188 GCA_036745235.1 Sulfuritalea sp. | reverse complement strand
TAGAGAACTTCCTGCCGGACGACCCAGGGCAGGCTGCCGCCGCTGCTACCGCCAGCGACAAACAGATCCCAGCCCCAGGCCACCGAGACGATGGCGAGAAGTAAAGCCAGTAGGATTTTCATGTCAGAACTCCTGAAGAATCATTTTCCTGCAGGGGGTTGAACGCTTCCCGGTCGGGGCAAGTCGTCACGACAGCGCCGTTCATTGCAGTCGGCAGAATTGCGCGGATTGTTTTTTGCATAGTCGCTGTCGGATTTGTCGTATTTGTCGCGCGTGGTGTCGTGCCTGGCGTCGCGATAGCGCCGGTTCATGACCTCGCCGGTTTGGGAATGTACATACAGCTTCACCCGTTGCCCGTTACGGTCGATCGCCTTGATTTCATAGCTGCCGCTTTCGCGCTCGATTTTCTCGATGTTGCGATAGCCGGCGGATTCAAGTCTGGCATGCACCTCGGGAATGGATAGCCATCTGGTCTTGTCGGCTGTGCCGGCACGGGTGTCTTGGGCATACGGCGTGGTTGCCAGAAAGCCAGCGGCAATCAGGGAAGTAATGATCAGAGTACGCATGATGAAATTCTCCTGCTCAGGTGGATGTGAAAGGGTGTCATTCGCTCATTCATCGTAATAACCTTGTTCTGCTCCCGTATGGCAGGCGACGCAGTTCGCCTTGGTGCGAACGTCCTTGTGCCGCCATTCCCAATCGGGCACCTTGCGATGTTCGCGCACCCACTTGGGCAACTCGGTGATGCGTTGCGGGGCACTGCCCAAGGCCACGCCCTTCAGCAACTTGCTGCTGTAGCGCTGACCACCGGCGTCTCCTGCGTTGGCAACGAGATAACGGGTGATTTTTTCGGCGATGGCCGGATCAACACTGGCGTTATCCCCGAAGTGCGTATCAAGTTCACCCATCATGCGTTGCCATGACTTGGCCGGGAGCATGGAAGGTGCAAATGCCAGATGGCAACTGCCGCATTCCTCCTTGACGAGCGGGTCGGCTACCGGCGCAAAGAAGTGCTGGTCACCGGCCAAAGCACGGTCCAGAACGAGGGCGGAAAAGGCCAGGGCAACAATCCCGATGGCGAGAGGGCGATAAGAGCGATTAGAAATGGACATGGAAGTCTCCGGTTCGGTTGGCACTACCGACCCAGCACAAAGCTGAGCCAGTCACCTTTTTCCTGCGGCGTGCATT
>DAIOGL010000394.1:0-1252 GCA_036745235.1 Sulfuritalea sp. | reverse complement strand
GCCGATGATATTGCACTTCACCGTGTGAGAAAGTAGGTCAGCGCCAGACTCCCCCTTCTAAACCCTCCCCCGGATTGCCGGGCGGAGGGTTTAGTCCTTTTAGCCCCCACATTCCCGCACGCCGCCGCCCGCCCCGCCTCTTCCGTTCGACTCAGCCAATCCGTCGGGTAGCTTGAAGCGCCTGCCGACTGCTAAAATGCGCGCATGAAAACAAGCTTTCTGGAATTCGAACAGCCGATCGCGGAACTTGAAGCGAAGATCGAGCAGCTGCGTTTCGTGCAAGACGATTCTGCCGTCGACATATCGGAAGAGATTTCCCGACTCGACGCGAAAAGTCAGAGCCTGACCAAGGAGATTTACGCCAAGCTCACTCCATGGCAATGCGCCTTGGTGGCGGGCCATCCGCAACGCCCATATACCCTCGATTACCTGAGTCTGGTGTTCACCGACTTCGAGGAACTCCATGGCGACCGCAGTTACGCGGATGATCACGCGATTGTCGGGGGGCTGGCGCGGTTCAACGGACAATCCTGCATGGTGATTGGTCACCAGAAAGGCCGGGATACCAAGGAAAAGATTCAGCGAAATTTTGGCATGCCCCGGCCTGAAGGCTATCGCAAGGCCTTGCGGCTGATGCGCCTGGCCGAGAAATTCGGAATCCCGATCTTCACCTTTGTCGATACTCCCGGCGCGTATCCCGGCATTGACGCCGAAGAACGGGGGCAATCGGAGGCGATCGGACGCAATCTGGCTGTCATGACCGAATTGAAGGTGCCGCTGATTGCCACGGTGATTGGCGAAGGCGGATCGGGTGGTGCCTTGGCGATTGCCGTCGCGGATGTGGTCGCGATGCTTCAGTACTCGACCTATTCGGTAATTTCCCCGGAGGGTTGTGCCTCGATCTTGTGGAAGAGCGCCGAGCGCGCCGGGGAGGCCGCCGAGACCATGGGCATTACGGCCCCTCGCCTCAAGTCGCTTGGTTTGATCGACCGCATCATCAACGAGCCAGTCGGTGGCGCCCATCGTGACTACCGTCTTGTGGCGCAGAACGTCAAAAAGTCCCTGCAGGAAGCGCTAAAGCAACTTGCCGGCTTGTCGACAAGCGAGCTCATCGAGCGGCGCTTCGAGCGCCTGATGAGTTATGGCCGATTCAAGGAACAAGCCGTCCACTGAGCCTGTTTTGCAGGCTGTCGCCACCTGTCTCTCCCGCTACGCGAAGGCGAGGGACTCTGTCGTCGTAGGCTTTTCCGGC
>DAIOGL010000393.1:0-1426 GCA_036745235.1 Sulfuritalea sp. | reverse complement strand
CCCGCGTGCGCGATGTCATGCGCGACAACAAGAACTCATTCCCGTTTCTCCGCGCAGAGATCGGCTATTCCGGGTTTTCGCGCTATGGCATAACCTACGACAGGCAACAGCGAACCACGGGGAAGTCGTATTACAACCTGTGGGGAATGTTCCTGTTTGGTGCAGCCGGGATTCTCAGCATTTCGACTTTTCCGATGCGTATCGCCGTATATGCCTGGCCCCTGGTCGCGCTCGCAAACCTTGTGCTGCTGGCACTTGATCTGGCCGGGCTGTCCGGCAGTGCATTCAGGGTGCTGGTTGCCCTGGACCTGCTCTACGGCATTACTCTCCTGACGACACACGGCTTGTACCTCGCGCGAATCTACAAGAACAATATCGCTCGCCCCGTGTTCATTGTCGACTGGAAGTTGAGTCTCATCAATCAAGCAAGACGGCGGATTCCCGCAGGATGTTGAGCCCCAACAACTATTCGTCTTTCCTTGGCGCCGGATACAGCATCAGGGAGCTGGCCTTTGCATTTGTACGCCTGAAGATCGTTTCGTGGATCTGGACGCACCTGAAATATCCATTGCGGCGAAGAGGGGCGAGAGTTTGCATAGACTATACGGTTGACATTGCCGGACCGCGTTTCGTTGAAGTCGGCAACGACAGCTGGGTGCAGAGGTACTCCTGGCTTACAGTGCCGTTGATCGGGATGCGCTCGATCGAGGAGCGGGCCTATCTTTCCATCGGCGAAAGAGTGCAGATCGGGCGGAACTGTTTTATCGCTGCAAGCAATCGCATCGAGATCGCGGACGACGTGCTGCTTGGGCCTTATGTGACGATTGTGGACCATACCCATCGCTACTCGGATCACGAGTTGCCGGTCAAGGAGCAGGGCATCACGCAGGAGGGCTTCGTCAAGATCGGCGCAGGCGCCTGGATCGGAGCCGGGGCGATGGTGTTGGGGCATCGTGGATTGACAATTGGCGAAAATGCCGTGGTGGCCGCGCACGCGGTACTGACAAAGGACCTGCCGGCGCATTGCGTTGCGGTGGGAAATCCAGCGCGGATCATGGAAAAATGAAATGAATATTGACGAGAACGCTGCACTCGAGGTCCTGAAGGACGCGCCTGATATCTATCGCCCTTCACCCTTCTGGGAATCACTTGCCTCTACCGGCATTGCCCAACTCAGAGACGGTGGGTTTGAGAACTTCAAGCGCACCGTAAACATGAAGTACTTCAATTGGAACATCCTGGGCATCGTCCGGCATCAACTGCTTCCAGTGCTTCGCTACTGGCTGACGAACAGGGATTGGTCGGTCTTCAGTGCCGAATTTCCCAAGGCCCGGGATCCGCACTTTGGAAACATCAAGAGCTTCAATCCCTTCTCGGCACTGGTCTACCGGGTATACGTAGCCATGTTGTGGCACTACGTTTCGGC
>DAIOGL010000392.1:0-1495 GCA_036745235.1 Sulfuritalea sp. | reverse complement strand
GGGGAGCAGCGACGCCATCGCAGCGTGGACCTTCGGCGTGCGCGCACTGATGGCCAATCTTGCCGCGCGCGGCTTGCTGGACCATCAAGACCTCTGAACGACGTAATAATGAAGCCGCAAAGGCTCAAGCGCAGGAGACACAACATGCAGTACCAGACAGACAATCACAATCCATTGGCGTCGGCCGTGCGCAAGGCGCGCCTGCGACTCGCCCCATTCCTCGCACTCATGTTCGCTCTGGCGATGCTCGACCGCTCGAACGTGGGCTTCGTCAAACAGGCGCTGCAAATCGATGCGAACATCGGCAATGCGGCCTTCGCGCTGGGGGCCGGAATCTTCTTCATCGGCTACGCGGTGTTTGAAATCCCGAGCAACCTCATGCTGCAACGCTTCGGCGCCAAGGTCTGGCTGAGCCGGATCATGATCACCTGGGGCCTGGCCTCGGCCGCCATGATGTTCGTGCGCGACGAGACCTCGTTCTACATCCTGCGCTTCATCCTGGGCGTGACCGAAGCCGGCTTCTCGCCGGGCGTGATCCTGTTCTCGACCTACTGGTTCCCCGCGCGCGACCGCGGCAAGGCGCTCGGCGTGTACTACTTCGGGCTGCCGGTTGCGCTGGTACTGGGCGGGCCGCTGTCCGGCTTTCTGCTCGACAGCACCGGCGGCATGCTCGGACTGCGCAACTGGCAGTGGATGTTCATCATCGAAGGCCTGGCCGCCAGCGTGGTCGGCGTGATCGCCTTCTTCTACCTGACCAGCCGGCCGCGCGACGCCGCATGGCTCACTGCCGAAGAACGCACCGCGCTGGAAAACGAAATCGCGTTGGAGGACTGCACCAAGCTTGCGCACGGCCCATCGGGCGCGCTGGCGGCACTCAAGGATGCCAATGTGCTGCGCTTCACGCTGATCTATTTTGCGGTGCAGGTCAGCGTGTATGGCGTCATCTTCTACCTCCCGACCCGCATCTCGGAACTGACCGGCAGCGCCATCGGCCTGAAGGTCGGCCTGCTGACCGCAATTCCCTGGTTTTGCGCCCTGGTTGCCATGCCCTTCATCACAAGGTATGCCGACGCAACCGGCAAGCACCGCCATCTCGCGGTCTGCATGCTCGCCATGGCGGCGTCGGGCATCTTGTGCTCCACCTTCGGCACCCAGATAGCGCCGGTGCTCATCGCGTTCTGCGTGGCGACGGTCGGCTTCGTGGTGGTGCAGCCGCTGTTCTGGACCCTGCCCACCGCCTACCTGACCGGACCGGCGGCGGCGAGCGGGATCGCGCTGATCGGTTCGATCGGCAATCTCGGCGGCTTTATCGCTCCGACCCTGAAGACCGTGGTTGAAACGGCCTTCCACAGCCAGCGCGCAGGCATGTTCGCACTCGCCGCCGGCGGCTTCGTCGGCATTGTTCTGCTGCTGAGCATAGGCGCGTCGCGCCGTGCACACCTGGCGCCGCTAAAAGCGACCTGACCCCGCTCCCCATTTGATACAGGACGGCCTT
>DAIOGL010000391.1:0-1693 GCA_036745235.1 Sulfuritalea sp. | reverse complement strand
ATGGATCGCCCACGGCACCCTGCTCCAGCCCGATCCGGATGCCGAATACGCCGCCGTGATCGAAATCGACCTGGCCGACGTCAAGGAACCGGTGCTGGCCTGCCCCAACGACCCGGACGACGTCAAGACACTGTCGGAAGTTGCCGGCGAGAAGATCGACGAAGTCTTTATCGGCAGCTGCATGACCAACATCGGCCACTTCCGCGCGGCCGGCAAGGTGCTCGAGGGCAAGACCGACATCCCCACCCGCCTGTGGATCGCCCCGCCGACCAAGATGGACGCCATGATCCTCAACGAGGAAGGCTATTACGCCATTCTCGGCAAGTCCGGCGCGCGCATGGAAATGCCGGGATGCTCGCTGTGCATGGGCAACCAGGCGCAGATCAAGAAGGGCAGCACGGCGGTGTCCACCTCGACGCGCAACTTTCCCAACCGGCTGGGCATCGACACCCGCGTCTATCTGAGTTCCGCCGAACTCGCGGCGGTAACGGCGCTGATGGGCAGAATCCCGACCATGGCCGAATACCTGGAGCAGGTGCAGGCGGTGAACGCCAAGGCGGCAGACGTGTATCGCTACATGAACTTCGACCAGATCCCGGAGTTCAAGGAAGTGGCGGATACGGTCACGGTATAAGCAATGGCTTGAATCGGCGTGTCGCCAGCGCCGACTCTTGAAAACGCCTCCGCGGAGCAATCCCGGGGGCGTTTTCTCTGGGACAATTCGGTCTTCCCGGCTCCACCCCATCCGACTCGAATGCACGCCGAAGATCTGCAACTGCTCGTCACCCGCGAAATGCCGTTCGGCAAGTACAAGGGGCGGCTGATCGCGGATTTACCCGGTAACTACCTGAACTGGTTCGCCCGGGAGGGCTTTCCGCCTGGGGAGATCGGCCGCCTGCTGGCACTGATGCAGGAGATCGATCACAACGGCCTCAGCGACCTGCTGGCGCCGCTGCGCGCCGGCAAACGCTAAGGGTTTCCTCCGGCAGATCCTGCGGACAAACGGGCGATGGAACTTTCTTCCCCCCCGTTCGTTTAACCAGCACAGTACCTACGGAGCGGATGACCTGAATGGCGGATGACGCGGAAAGCGGCCTGATCGCCCGCGCGCAGGCAGGCGAGCATCGCGCCTTCGCCGTGCTGGTCCGCCAGTATCAGGATCGCGTCTTCCGCTTCATCCTGCGGCTGGTCGGCGCGCGCGACGAAGCCATGGACCTGACTCAGGAGACATTCATGAAAGCCCATCAGGCCTTGCCCGGCTGGCGCCCCGAGGCGCAGTTCCGCACCTGGCTGTTCAGCATCGCGCACAACGCATCGCTCGACCTGCTGCGCCGCCGGAAACATGTCGAGTTCGTTTCCCTGGCCGACCTTCCCGGCGGAGAGGAAGATCATGCCATGCCTGATCCGGCGCGCCAGCCCGACGAGCGGCTGGCCGACCGGCAAAGCATCGAACTGCTGGAGCGCACGCTGCAGGAGCTCCCCGCCGAGCACCGCGAAATTCTGCTGCTGCGCGAAGTCGAAGACATGTCCTACACCGAAATTGCCGCCACGCTGGGAATTGCCGAAGGCACCGTCAAATCCCGCATTGCCCGTGCCCGCAGCGCCGCCATAGCCGGCTACCAACGCCATACCGGAGAAAAGCGATGATTGAACGGCCGACACCCAAACACGCACCCGACCTGCCGGGGTTGTC
>DAIOGL010000390.1:0-1703 GCA_036745235.1 Sulfuritalea sp. | reverse complement strand
TGGTCGCGGCCTTGATCTGCGCGATCAGGTCGGGATCGTCGGCACGGAAGGCTTGCGTTGCGCCCAACGCCAGTGCGGTTTCGAGTTTCGAGGGCAGCGTATCGACGGCGATGACTTGCCGCGCGCCGGCCGCCAGAGCGCCGAGCACGGCGGACAGGCCGACGCCGCCGAGACCGACCACGGCAACGGTCTGGCCGAGGCGAATCTGCGCCGAATTGATCGCGGCGCCGACCCCGGTCAGCACTGCGCAGCCGAAGATCGCCGCGACGTCCGGCGACAGGTCGGGAATCACCTTGACCAGGCTGCCGCGATTACACACGGCATATTCGGCGAAGCAGGAAACGCCGACCTGGTGATTCAGCGGCGTGCCGTCGCTGCGCGACAGATGGCGATGGCCGCCGACCATGGTGCCCGCCGTGTTGGCCGCGGCGCCGGGTTCGCAGAGCGCGGGACGGCCCTCGAGGCAGGGCAGGCAATGGCCGCAACTGGGAACGAAGACCAGCGCAACGGAATCGCCGCGAACCAGATCGGTGACGCCGGGCCCGGTTTCCTCGACGATGCCGGCAGCTTCATGGCCGAGCGCCATCGGCATCGGCCGCGGCCGATCGCCATTGACGATCGACAGGTCGGAATGGCAGAGGCCGGCCGCCGTAATCCTGACCAGCACTTCATTCGGGCCGGGGCCGGCGAGCGTGACCGTCTCGATTGCGATCGGTCGCGTTTGCGCATAGGGGCGCGGGATTTCCATCTGGCTGAGGACGGCAGCGCGGATTTGCATGAGGTTTTCTGCCTTGCTTGGGTTTATCGCCATCAGTGTAGCGGATTAGATTTGCTCCCATGTCAGCTTCCTCCTATTCGTTTGCTGCCCTGCTGGCCAGTTCGACGCTGGTGCTGGGCGCGTGCGGTGTCCTGCCCTATGGCAAGCAGGCGCCTGCACCCGTGGTTTCAGCAGTCGGCGCTGGCGCCACGGCGGCCGACGCGGGTACGACCACGGGCATCAACGACAAGGCCAACGACGTGGTGCTGTTTGCGCTGGGACTCGTTGAAACCGGCTACCGTTTCGGCGGCAAGAACCCGGAGGCCGGGCTCGATTGCAGCGGCATGGTCAGCTATGTTTACCGGAAGTCGGTCGACATGCAGCTCGCCGGCTCGGCCGCCGATCTCGCCCGCCAGGGCAAGCCCGTGCCGGCATCGCAGTTGCGCCCCGGCGACCTGGTGTTCTTCAACACCCGCAACAAGCCCTATTCGCATGTCGGCATCTACATCGGCGACGAGCGCTTCGTGCATGCACCCAACAGTCGCGGCAAGGTGCGTACCGAAAGCCTGAAGAGCGGCTGGTTTGCCGCACGCTTCGAGGAAGGCCGGACTTATTTCGAATGAAAGCCGGCCGGCTTCATCAGGTGTCCCGGCTACCCTGAACGGGGTAGCCAAAATACGCGCTTGGAGGTATTCCCCCGGGAATGGCGCCGCCGTATCCTTTCCTTTAATTGCATAGTAGTAGCGATTCTTCCTGAACCTCCTACTCCATCCTCGCGCAATGCGAGGTTTAAACCTCCGGCTCGAGTGATCGCGCCGGATTTTTTTTGCCGGTACAGGCGGGCCTTCAGGCCTTACCATGCCCGTATCCGGGGTGAACGGAGACAAGCAATGACTACCTTGACCAAGCTCGCACTCGGCATGATGGGCGCCTTGCGGCCCAAGCC
>DAIOGL010000389.1:0-1778 GCA_036745235.1 Sulfuritalea sp. | reverse complement strand
CCGACGAAGGCGCCGAACAGCATGCCGAGGCTGATGTAGATCTTCCAGTAATCGGCGTGAGGCGGAAAGACGATGTTCCAGAAAGGGATGCGCTGCAGTTCGTTGCCGAGCACGGCCTGCGCCAAAAGGCCGGTCATCATCGTCTCGCCACCGCCCACGGTCCACGCCCCCATCAGCAGGAACATGAAAATATCGAGCACCGCAATCGCGGCGAGAGCAATGATCGGATCGAGAGTCTTGCGAAAGAACTCCATGCCTGCCTTCCTCCTGTGTGCGCTCGGCTCAGACTGCCCGCCGCTTTGTTGTGGGAAAGATTCTGCGGCACTCGGCCGCGCTGAGGTAGTATTTATTGCAAACATTTTGCCAAACCACTGCAACGTGGCCGGAAATTGAAATGACCATCTATCAGGAATCGCAGGGACTGCTCGACCACATGTTCAACGCCTGCACCACGGCGCAGATCAGCGAGTTCATTCCCGAAAAGCGCGGCTTTCGCTTGCACGGACACAGCACCACGGTCACGCTCGAGCGTGCATTCTGGAACGTGGTCGACGCCATGGCCGAGGATTGCGGGATGCCGGTGCCGCGCTTGATCGAACGCGTGCTCGACAGTTGCATGGTTGCCAACGACAAGAATCTGTCATCCTGCCTGCGCGTCATCTGCCTGAAATACCTGAACATCTACGCCACAAGTGGCGCACCCGCGGCCCCGGCAGAGTGCTGCGCTGTGCCGGGCACTGACGGGAACGGCGAGCCCGGGTAGGGCCCGGTGCTGATGCAAAGTTCGAAATCGGCGTCGAAAGCGTTGGCGCCCTTGGCCACCGGCAGGATCAGCGTGCGATCCCAGTCGGACCAGCCGCCGTTATCGACGCGGACTTCCTTGTAACCCCGCGCCTCGAACTGCCGCCAGGTCGGGGTGGAGCGAAAGCCTTCGTGGCGGCAGGCGATGACCGTGCCGTCCTTCGGCAGGTCCTTGTAGACCGCGGCCAGATCGGCGACTGATTTCCATCGCTGCGACTGGGCGTCGACACCCTAGAGATCGAGCAGGAGAATCGCCCACGAGGCCGGCGCCGTTACAGAGCCGTCATAGACGACGATGGCCGAATGGTCATTCACGCCCCAGCGCCGCAGCGTGGCTTCGAGAGCCGCCCGCGAGGACAAACGCATGATCGGTATTTCGTCGTTGGCGCCGAGATCGGGGAAGCGCTGCACCTGCAACGCGCCGAGAATCCGGCCGACCGTGGCATGGCGAAGCGCGCTGATTGCATACTTCGAGCACCATCAGTCTCAGATCCTTGATCCTCTGCGCAAGCCAATCGGCGTCGATGAGATGGCCTGGCTTGTCGGCAGCGACGGCCGAACCGCCAAGCAGCCCAAACAAGTCAGTACCAGCCATCCTGTCAATTCATTCACCCCGGTTGGCCTTTGCTGCAATGTAAGTGACGAGAACCGCAACGGCCAGCAAGCCGAAGGCGACGCCGGCTTGGCTGACACGCTCGGGAGCTATCAGCAGCAAGGCACCCAGTTCCAGCATCATCACGCCGGACATGAGCTTGAGTAGACGGCCTTCCCGCTCGCGCAGTTTGCGTGCGCCGAGGCTGCGGGCGAAGACCACGACGATCGCGGCCAGCGGCAGCACGTAGATCAGGTTGTAGAAGGCCAGGTAGCCGTAGCGGGCGGCGGGCGACAGATCGGCCAGCGTCAGCAGGCGCGTATAGACCATCGGAAACCCGGCGGTGCACAGCAACTCGTAGAAGTTGGCGGCGATGGCCAGAAAG
>DAIOGL010000388.1:0-1783 GCA_036745235.1 Sulfuritalea sp. | reverse complement strand
ACATGTAACGCTGGATGGAATCGTTGATGTCGTCGAGCATGTGCACCGTAATCTTTTTGTGCGACAGCGATGGCCCCGTGAGTCGTACGAGCTTTCTCTTGTAGGTGTTGCCGGACAGCAGGAGGAAGTAGGTCAGGAAGAGCACCATGCTTGCCTGCCCGATCAAGCCTGCGAAACCCATGGACCCTGCCCAGAGGAAGTTGCCGACCTTGAAGCCGGGCGGATCGATCACGACACGCGTCGCCTGCCGTTTTGCAGGCGATGCCAGACCTGCCGCCTGGCTGGTCGCCTTCTCGATCTCGGTCGCGGCCGTTTGCACCTTCTGCATGGTGCTGACCTCCCCCTGGCGGAGCCTCGCGAGGCCTGCGGACAGCTTGCTCACCGCTTCCGGCAGTTGATCGAGGATGGTCTTCACCTGCCCCCGCAAGGAATAGGCCCCGAGGGCAAGAGCGCAGACGACGCCGATCATCACGATGCTGGTGCCCACGACGCGGGGAATGCGGATCAGTTCGAGCCACACGACAAGTCGATTCAGGGTGTACGCAAAGAGTATGCCGAGCAACAGTGAGACGAAAAAGCTCTGCGCCCACTTCAGCGCGAACACCACCGCCACGGTCGCCAGAATGGTCAGCGAAATGTTCGGCCCGGTCATTGCTTGAGGCGCCGCCTGCGCCGGCAGGAGCGATTCGGGATTTTCAGGCAATTGACTGCCTGCGGCAGCGTCCGCATCTGGAACAGGAATGGCAGGCATCGAAACGGACATTGAGTGGGCGGGGAGGTCTAGGGCTATCGCTAGCGGGATTCGACCAGCCGCCACAAGCGGGAACTGCGCGGGGTCGTGGCAATGATCATAGCCAGCGGGCGCGTCGAAGTTCGTGCGATGCCGCACATTCGAACGCGGCGCTCACCTGGGGGTTCTGCGCGCCCGGGCGGACCGCCTGGCAGAGACCACCTCCACCGGCATGGGAGCTTGGCTACGCGCATGTTTGCGCGGCGAGGCGCTCCTTCTCCTCGGCGCGCATCCTCTCATCCTGCAGGCTGCCGAACCACAGCGCGTATTGCCGCGTGAACTCCGCCCCCAGAAAGAAGATCTGTGCCGAGTAGTACACCCAGAGCAGCAGCGCGATCACGGATCCGGCGGCACCGAAGCCGGATGCCACGCCGCTGTTGCCCAGATACAGTCCAATCGCGTATTTTCCCAGGCTGAACAGCCCCGCCGTGAAGGCGGCGCCGACCCAGACGTCGCGCCAGGACAGGGGCGCGTCCGGCAGGGTCTTGTAGATCACGGCGAACATGCAGGCAATGACGCCGAAGGAAATGACGGAGGACGTGGTGGCGAGGACCACGACAGAATTGCCCCAGACCGCACCGGCGTAGCGTTCAAGCATGGCCAGCCCGGCGCTGACGACCAGCGAGACGAGCAGCAGGAAAGCCAGCACAAGCACCAGGCCGAAAGACAGGAGGCGGGTTCTCAGGAGCACCGTGAAGGGCGACCGGCAAGGCGGACCGATGCCCCACAGTTCATCCAGGCTGCCCTTCAACTCGGCGAAAACGCTGGTAGCGCCGAGCAGCAGCAGGACGCTCGCGATGAGTGTCGCCACCCGCCCGGAATCGGGGTCGCGCGCGGCTGCCAGCAACGCCTGGATCGCCTGCGCGCCATTCGGACCGACCAAGCCCTGCAACTGGGCAACAATCTCACCCTGGGCCGCCTCGGCACCGAAGACATACCCGGCGACCGCGATGGCCAGTATCAGGATCGGCGTCATGGAGAACAAGGTGTAGA
>DAIOGL010000387.1:0-1818 GCA_036745235.1 Sulfuritalea sp. | reverse complement strand
GAAGGCGGCGTGTTCGTTCCCGATGACCAGCGCAACGAGGGCGTCTGGGGCGCAAAGCACAAGGGAGTAGGGGCCAGCGTCACCCTGCGGCAACTCGAGGTGTTGCGCCTGCTCGGAGAAGGGCATACCAACAAGGAGATCGCAGGCATTTTGCACATTGCCGAGAGCACCGCCAAGGCTCATGTGGCGGCAATCCTGGAGACGCTTGGCGTCGACAATCGTACGCAGGCGGTGGTGGAGGCGCAGCGCGCCGGACTGCTCGCACCCAGAACCTGATGATGAGCAATGCCGGCCAGGAGCCGGTCGACGATCCGCGCATCGAGGTCGACTGCACTCGGATGCTCTACCGCCAAGGGCCATCGGCGTCACTGATCGCCGTGGTGATCGGCGCCTGCGTGCTGATCGGCCTGTGGGGCCATGTCAGCGCTACCGCATTGATTACGTGGTACGCCTTGGTGTGGCTCAACCAGACAGTCCGCATCGCGCTTTGGTACGGATTTCGACGCGCTGCGCCGGATGCGACGCAGACGCCGGTCTGGGCACGGCGCTACATGTGGAACATGGCGTTCGGAGGGGCGCTTTTCGGCAGCGTGACGGTCTTCATGTTCGCGGCGGGAGCTCCGCTCCAGCAGATGCTGCTGCTCAATATCATCGCCGGGCTGGCCGCAGGCAGCATTGCGGTCAACGCCTATCACCCGCGGAGCATGATCGCCTACCTGCTGCTCATACTGCTTCCCACTTTTTTTCGGCTGTTGTCGCAGGACGGACTGGAATACGGCCTGCTTAGCTTCACCTGGGGATTCTACGTCTTGTTGCTGCTGGCCTTCGGCCGCAACCAGGCGGCGCTGATCCGCGAGTCATTCGTGATCCGCTACCAGAACCTCGATTTGATCGGTGAGTTGAGTGAGAAGCGCGATCTTGCCGAAGCTGCGCAAAGAAAGGCCGAGCGCGCAAACTTTGCCAAGTCGCAATTCTTCACCGCGGCCAGCCATGACCTGCGCCAGCCGCTGCATGCCCTCGGCTTCTTTGCCGCGTCCCTGCGCGATGCCGAACGAGGGCACGGCAATGCCGAAACGGTCGACCAGATTCTTTCTTCGATCGACGCACTGGAGTCGCTATTTGACGAACTGCTCGATATTTCCAAGCTCGAAGCGGGTTACATCAAACCCAATGCTGTCCATTTTCAGGCGGCATCCCTTTTCAAGAAGCTTGCAGCCCTTTATGCAGCGGTGGCGCTCAAGAATGGACTTCGCCTGCGCTTCGTCCCGACTGGCGCGACGCTGCTGACCGATCCACTCCTGCTGGAACGCGTGCTGTCCAACCTGGTTTCCAACGCGCTGCGTTATACGAAGCGGGGTGGGGTGACCGTAGCTTGCCGTCGACGCGGTGACGATATCGCCGTCGAAGTCTGGGACACCGGACTCGGCATCCCGGACGATCAGTGCGAAGCCGTTTTCGACGAGTTCTACCAGCTTGGCAATCCGGAACGCGACCGCAAGAAAGGACTGGGCCTCGGTCTCGCCACAGTAAGGCGCATTGCCGATCTGCTCGGGCACCGCATCGAATTGAAGTCGCGTGTCGGGCGCGGCACGGTATTCCGGCTGTTCGTTCCCATGGGGAATCCGAGAGCGGTCGCGTCTCCGCCGCCACCGGCGCAGGAGAGTGAAATCAATTTACTCAAGGGAACTACCATTGCCGTGATCGAGGACGAGCGTTCGGTGCGCGAAGGTATGGTCAGCTTGTTCACGCAGTGGGGCTGCCGTGTGGTGGCCACGGCGAGCGCCGAAGAAGAAGCCAGCGCCCTGGCAGAATCCGGAT
>DAIOGL010000386.1:0-1848 GCA_036745235.1 Sulfuritalea sp. | reverse complement strand
AAGACGGCGGCCGTGGCGTCGTGGCCGGTGTTGGAGAAGCCGAGTACCAGTGAGGTCATTGAGCCGGTTCCGGTTGTTGAAATTGAAGCCTGTACAGGCTGGTATAGAGGCCACCGGCAGCCAGCAGTCGGGTATGGCTGCCGACCTCGGCGACGCGGCCGTGCGAGAGCACCACGATGCGGTCGGCATGCTCGACGGTGGACAGGCGGTGGGCGATGACCAGGGTGGTGCGGCCTTGCATCAGCGTCTCAAGCGCGTCCTGCACGGCGCGCTCGGATTCGCTGTCGAGCGCCGAAGTCGCCTCGTCGAGAATCAGGATCGGCGCATTCTTGAGGATGGCGCGGGCGATCGCGATGCGCTGGCGCTGGCCGCCGGAAAGCCGCGCGCCGTTTTCGCCGATCACGCTCTCGAATCCCTGCGGCATGGCTTCGATGAACTCCAGCGCATGGGCGGCACGGGCGGCGGCTTCGATTTCAGCGCGGCTCGCATCGCGCTTGCCGCCGTAAGCGATGTTGGCGGCGACCGTGTCGTCGAAGAGGAAGACATCCTGCCCGACGTGGGCGATGTTGGCGCGCAGGGACCCCAGCGTCAGCGTCTCGATGTCGTGGCCGTCGATGCGGATCTGGCCGCTGCTGGCGTGATAGAAGCGCGGCACGAGATTGACGAAGGAGGTCTTGCCGCCGCCCGAGGGGCCGACCAGCGCCACGGTTTCGCCGGGCTGGATCTTGAGGTCGATGCCGGCCAGCGCGTCGCGGGAGGCCGAGGCATAGCGCAGGCCGACGCCGGCGAATTCGATCTCGCCGCGGGCGTGGCCGAGAGCGAGCGTGCCGGCGTCGACTTCGGTCGCTTCGTCGAGCATGCGGAACACACTCTCGGCCGCGGCCAGGCCGCGCTGCAGCGGGGCATTGATGTCGGCCAGGTGCTTCAAGGGAGCGAGCAGCAGCAGCATCGCGGTGATGAAGGAAACGAAGCCGCCCACCGTGGTTTCGTTGCCGGCGGACTGGTGCAGCGCGACGTAGACCACGATGGCGAGGCCGACCGAGGCGAAGATCTGGGTGATCGGCGCGACGGCTGCGGCGGCGATCGCCTGGCGCATGCCATAGCCGCGCAGCGCGTTATTGACCCTGGAAAAGCGCGAAGTCGCGTGCTGTTCGCCGCCGAAGATCTTGACCACCTTGTGGCCGCGAATCGATTCCTGCAGCACTTCGTTCATCTGCGCCATGCCGTCCTGCGCGGCGCGCGACAGCCGCCGCAGGCGCGCGGAAAAGCCGCGGATGATGAGGGCGATCAGCGGGATCACGGCCAGGCTGATCAGGGTCAGCTTCCAGTTGAGATACAGCAGCCAGGCGACGAGGCCGATCACCGAGAGGCTGTCGCGGATCAGCACGGTCAGCGTCGAGGTCGCCGCGGCGGCGACGCCATTCACGTCGTAGGCGATGCGCGTCGCCGGCACCGAGGAGGCGTGGGCGTCGAAGTAGCTGGCCGGCAGGCGCATCAGGCGCTCGAACATCAACTGGCGCAGGTCGGTGATGACGCGGTTGGAGACCCAGGACATGCCGTAGGAAGCAAAAAAGCCCGCCACGCCGCGCAGGATGAAGATGCCGATGATGGCCAGCGGCAGCCAGGCCAGCCATTCGCTGCCGCCCTGGCCGAAGCCCTTGTCCAGCAAGGGCTTCATCAGCGCCGGGAACAGCGGTTCGGTGGCCGCCGCCAGCACCGTGGCGGCGAGCGTCAGGACGAAGCCCTTCCAGTGCGGGCGCACATGGCCGAGCAGGCGCAGGTAGAGGTCGCGGCTGTCTTGCACTGGGAGTCGGGAAACGGGAAACCGCGAAGTATACAGGGGCTTAG
>DAIOGL010000385.1:0-1930 GCA_036745235.1 Sulfuritalea sp. | reverse complement strand
CTGCTCTGGCAGGGCTGGTACCTGGGCTGGGTGGTCTGGTGGAAATGGGTGAATCCCGGCATGACCAGCTTCCAGAGCCAGCGCCTCGACGAGGCGCGGCAGAAAAACCCGAAAGCCGAGCTCAAGCGCCAGTGGGTGCCGTACGAGAAGATCTCGGTGCATCTGAAGCGCGCCGTGATCGCCGCCGAGGACGACAAGTTCATCGATCACGAGGGCTTCGACTGGGAAGGCATCCAGAAGGCGCTGGAAAAGAACCAGAAGAAGGGCAAGGTCGTCGCCGGCGGCTCCACCATCTCCCAGCAACTGGCGAAGAATCTGCTGCTGTCGCCGACCAAGTCCCTTCTGCGCAAGGGCGAAGAAGCGATCATCACGGTATGGATCGAACTGCTCTGGGACAAGCGGCGCATCCTCGAGGTCTATCTCAACGTCGTCGAATGGGGCGACGGCGTCTTCGGCGCCGAAGCCGCCGCGCGGCGCTATTTCGGCATTTCGGCCGCCCAGCTCGGCATGGAGCAGGCCGCGCGGCTGGCGGTCATGCTGCCCGCCCCGCGCCGCTATGAACGCAATCCCTACTCGGCCTACATGGACGGCCGCACGCAACTGATTGTCGGCCGCATGTCGAGCGCCGAAGTGCCGCCGTAATACAATGCGAGGCTTCTCCAGGGACCGCCATGACTGAACCGACTACCGCCGAGCGCGACCATACAGCACAGCCCGACGACGTGCAGGAAAGCCTGCGCGAAGTCCAGGTCTTGCTGGCGCGCCAGAAGCAGGCGGAAAGTCTGGTATTCCGGCAGGATCTGCCGCGGCACGAACTTGGCGAGAGCCCCGCGCAGAAGCAGCACCTGACCGAACTGCGCAACAAGCTGGCGCAAATGGATCCCGCGCGCATCGCCCATGTCCTCGAGGCCCTGCCGCAAGACGAATGCCTGCTGGTGTGGGAGATGGTGGCACCCGACCGCGGCAGCGCGATTCTCGACGAGCTTTCCGAGGCCGTCAGCGAAACGCTTACTGCAAGCCAGACTCACCAGAGAAAGCCCATCATGCTCAACGCATTCGAACTGCACAACGGGCGCTTGCGGCAGATCCCGGTGGAAAGCCGCGAGGAGCTTGCCGCGACCAAGCCGATCTGGGTCGACCTGATCGCGCCCTCGGGCGAGGAACGCAAATGGATTGCCGAAATCTTTGATCTGGTCCTGCCCGACATCGATGACCTGACCGACCTCGAGGAATCCGCGCGCTTCTACATCGAGGAAAACGGCGAAGTACACATGCACTCCGACTTCCTGCTCGACAAGGAAGACGAATCACGCAACGTGACGGTGGCCTTTATCCTGCATCAGAACATCCTGTTCTCGATGCGCGACGAGGAACTGCCCGTGTTCCGCTTGCAGCGCCTGCGCGCCCGGATCCAGCCCGGCATGGTGTCGGAAGGCAAGGACGTGCTGCTCGACCTCTACGCTGCCGATGTCGAATACTCCGCCGACGCGCTGGAGGACGTCTATGCCGAACTGGAAGCCGTCGGCCGCAAGGTGCTGAGCACGCAGATGACCGACGAAGAGGCCGGATCGATCCTGGCGGACATCGCCCAGGAGGAAGACCTCAACGGCCGCATCCGGCGCAACGTGCTCGACACGCGCCGCGCCCTGTCCTTCCTCATGCGCGGCCGCCTTCTGGCGCCGAACCAGCACGAGGACGCGCGCGCGATCCTGCGCGACATCGAGTCGCTCGACGGGCACACGGCCTTCATCTTCAACAAGATCAACTTCCTGATGGATGCCGTGGTCGGCTTCATCAACATCAACCAGAACAAGATCATCAAGATCTTTTCCGTGGCGTCGGTGGCGCTGCTGCCGCCGACCCTGATCGCCAGCATCTACGGCATGAACTTCAAGGGCTGGTTCCCCGAACTGGAATGGCAGTACGGCTA
>DAIOGL010000384.1:0-1931 GCA_036745235.1 Sulfuritalea sp. | reverse complement strand
AAAAGCCTGAACAGCTGCTTTAGTGTTATTAGTCGATTGGGCCCGACCCTTAGCCGCCCGTAGTCACAGTTGGGAGCAGGCATTCACCGCGTCTGCCATTTCTCGCAAGACCAAGTCAGTTCTTGGATGCGCTTCCGCGTTCGTATTGTGCCTCGATCAGACCTGGCTCCATCGCTGTTGCTCCTGCCGTCTGGCCTGCCATCGCCCGCTTTACTTCCAGGTTCCGGAATTGGGTGTGCATTCCCGCTTCGGAGCCTTCTTCTGCTTCCCTTCTCATTCCAGTTTACCGGAGCCTCATACCCCACTCCTGGAAAATGAAATGTCGGGGGGAGGTCACTACCGCAAGTCAGGTTTTCCGGCCTTCAACGCGGCACAACGGAGTTGATCGCAGCATCCGCCGGGGCCATCCCTTGGCTGTGCGGTTTGATCTGGCCGAGCGCGACGGCCGGGTTGCAGCAATGCAGGAGCAGGCCGGTCAGCACCGCGCCGCCGACGATGTTGCCCAGGGTCACCGGTACCTGATTCCAGATCAACCATTGGCCCACCGTGATGTCGGCGCCGAGCATCATGGCGGTGGGGATGGCGAACATATTGACTACGGAGTGTTCCAGTGCCAAGGCGAAGAAGGTCGACACCGGGAGCCAGATCGCAGCGATCTTGCCGGTACTGGCGGTGGAGCTCAGCCCCAGCACGGTGCCCATCGCGACCATCCAGTTGCACAGCACGCCCTTGACGAAGGCGGTCAGCCAGCCGTTGATGCCGGCGTGTTCGTAGTAGAGCGTTTTCGATTCGGCCACGGCGATGATCTTGGTGCCGAGGGGTCCCGGCCCCTGGATGAAGGCCTCGGTCAGAGCCAGCGCAATCAGGAAGCCGGTGAAGACGCAGCCGAGGAAATTTCCCAGATAGACCCAGGCCCAGTTGCGCAGCATCTGCTCCCACGTCACTTTGCCGCGGATGATGCCGACCGGCATCACGGCAAAGTTGCCGGTGGCCAGTTCCAGGCCGAGCAGCACGATCATCGCAAAGCCCACCGGGAACACCGCGCCCGCGATCAATGCCGCGGCGCCGCCCGAGAAGCCGTCGGCGGCCTTGAATGCGAAGGCGGTGGCATAGGCCAGCAGCGCGCCGGAGAGGAAGCCCTTGAGCAGCATGGACTGTGTGCCGAGTCCGGCCTTCTTCACGGCAGCCGCGCCTATTTCCTCCATGAGCTGCGGGGGTGCGACGTAGTCCATCTGTCTCTCCTTCAAGTTGGACTGGCTTGCCGCGATTCACCGCCGCGCGCCGCCGGAACAGCAATGGGCGCAGGCTTTCCGCCGACGAACAGGGTGCCCAGCCAACCGGCGAAGAGCACCACTGCGAGCTTCGCCATCAGCCAGCCGGTAGTGCCTTGTTCATCGGCCAGGTAGTTGTTGCAGACACGCACCGGCGCGGCGATGTACAGCCAGCCGAGCACCGCCAGCATGCTGATGAAATTGGTCCACACGAAACCGCGGCCGATGGCCGTGAGCTGGCGCCAGGCCAGCGCCAAGGGCAGGCCGACCAGCAGCGGCAGGCTGATGAATTTGGCGGCCTCGGTCAGCGGATCGCCGAGCGCGGCATCCAGTGCGCGCGGCAGCATCCAGTAGCTGGAGGCGAAAAGTGCCAGCACGACGCAGGGCAGCGCGCCGCCGCAGGCGGCCAGTAGCGCATCCCGGCGGCGTGCCGGCAGCAGACGCGCGATCGGCACGCCGGCGGCGGCCAGCAGCGGAATCTGCAGCAGCATATGGGTGCTCATCACGCCCTCGAGCGCGCTGCGCGCCACAGGTGTCGCCAGGAACAGATAGAAGGCGCCGAGGGCGATCCGGGTGTAGAGGTTCATAGCGACTTTGCGATGCTGTCGGCGAACGCTACGGGCTGGTCGATGTCGCTGATCTGTGTCAGCTTTCCGTCGC
>DAIOGL010000383.1:0-1946 GCA_036745235.1 Sulfuritalea sp. | reverse complement strand
CGACAGTTCGCGCTCCCTTCGCAGTCAAGTGTCGAATCCGGAAATTGCCTCCGCTGTCGCCGACTCCTTCATCAAGTATCGCAATGCGGGCGGTGCCGAGACAGCGATGCAATGCTTCTCCGTGCGGCAGTACCCCAAGTATTTCCGGATGGGCAACATGGGCTCGATGATTGGCGACTACTACCAGATGGCCCTCTCGATACCGTGTCCGTTCCTCATCACCATGGGGGCCATTACCCTGGATTACGAGTCGGCCAGAAGCAAGGCACTGATGAAGGCAGCGCGAGCGACGCAGGCTGCCGGCTCCTACATGGCCCATTTCCAGCCGGACCTTCAGGATCGCAAGCGAGACTGGGACATGGTGCTGCGCGCCTTCGACAACGGCCGCAACGTGGTCCAGATGTATCACCAGATCGTCCTGCTCTCGCGAATCGAGGACGTATCCCGGACCGAACATGCCGTCCGGGCCGTCTGGCGCGCGCGCGGTTTCGACCTGGCCAAGGATGTCTATCTGCAGCATCAGGCATTTGTGGCGTCGATGCCGTGCACCCTGACCCCAGCATTGCAGAAGGATCTCCAGTTGTTCGGCCGTGCCGGCACCAAAACCGCCGACAACGCGGTGATGACATCGCCCCTGATGGCGGAATGGAAGGGCACCGCGACCCCGGTCATGACCTTGTTCGGTCGTCGCGGGCAAATCATGAGCTTCGATCTCTTCGACAACACGGGTGGCAACTACAATTTTGCCGTCGCGGCGCTGTCCGGTTCCGGCAAGTCGGTCTTCGTGAACGAAATGGCCTTCCGTTACCTGGGTACCGGGACCAAGGTCTGGATCATTGACGTCGGCCGCTCCTACCGCAATCTGTCCGAGCTTCTGGACGGGGAGTTCATCGAGTTCTCCGATGAGCGAACCAACACGATCTGTCTCAATCCATTTTCCATGGTCGTCGATATCAACAACGACATGGAAATGCTGCTGCCCCTGGTGGCCCAGATGGCCAGCCCCCGCGGCCCGCTGGATAACTACAGCTACTCCGCCCTGGCGGCCGCGATCAAGCGCGTGTGGGATCAAAAGGAAAAATCCGCGACGATCACGGATGTCTATGACCTGCTGCGCACCGGGCGGCTGAGTGACGAAGGCGAGGTCGAGCGAGACCTGTCCCGACTGGCGACTGCCCTGGAGCCCTATACAAAGTACGGCATCTACGCGAGCTACTTCGAGGGGGAGGCCAACATCCAGTTTCGCAAGAACCTGGTTGTGCTTGAACTGGAGGAACTCAAGGCGAAGAAGGATCTTCAGGCGGTCGTCATGCAGTTGATGATGTACCGAATCACCCAGGAGATGTATCTGGATCGATCCAAGCGCAAGCTGGTCATCATCGATGAGGCTTGGGATCTGATGGGCAGCGGATCGAGTGCCAACTTCATCGAGGCCGGCTATCGGCGAGCGCGCAAATATGGCGGCGCGTTCGGCACCATCACGCAATCCGTGGATGATTATTACAAGAACGAGGCGACGCGGGCCGCCATCACCAATGCCGACTGGCTGTTCCTTCTCAGGCAAAAGCCGGAAAGCATCGACCGGCTCGGGAAGGAAGGAAAGCTCCATGTGGACGAGTGGATGAAACGGCAATTGTCTTCGGTCAGCACGGAGCATGGTCACTATTCGGAGATCTTCGTGCATGGCCCGATGGGGTCCGGTGTTGGTCGCCTGATTCTCGATCCCTTTTCCATGCTGTTGTACTCGACGCAAGCCGAGGACTATCAGGCCATCAAGACGCTCACCGATCAGGGCATCCCCGTCACGGAGGCGATTGAGACCATCATCGAGCGCAGGGGGGCCGCATGAATCTCAACCTTGTCCGATTGCTTGTCACGGGCCTCCTGTCTGTCCTGGTTTCGTGTGCCATCGGACTGAGTTGGGTTCGTTCGCATCCCGCTCCACG
>DAIOGL010000382.1:0-1981 GCA_036745235.1 Sulfuritalea sp. | reverse complement strand
CCAAGTTCCGCGGTGTAGCGCTTCATACCCCGCGCCGCCAGTTCCCCCAGCATCTTGCCCACCGCAACCGATCCGGTAAACGATGCCTTGCGGATCTGCTTTGCCGTGATCAATGCGGACGAAATCTTCGATGGCTCACCGCATACCATATTGAGAACGCCAGGCGGCAATCCCGCATCATGGAACGCCTCGACGATGAGCATGCAGCTGGCCGGTGTTTCCTCAGCCGGCTTTATGATCACACTGCATCCCGCTGCCAGTGCGCCGCCAAGCTTTCGGCATGGAAGATTGACCGGGAAATTCCACGGCGTGAACGCCGCTACCGGTCCCACCGGTTGGCGGATTACCGTCTGGCTCAGGATATTCGGTTGGCGTGGAGGAATCGTTCGGCCATACAGACGCTTACCCTCTTCCGCAAGAAAATCAACGATATCGGCGGACAAGATGACTTCGCGAAGGGCCTCGGCCAAAGGTTTCCCCTGCTCAAGCGTGATCGCATGGGCCACCCGTGGCGCCCGTTCGCGCAGCAATCGCGTCGCCTGAGTGATGATCTGGAAGCGATCGATAGCCGAACGCATGCGCCACAACCTGTATCCGCGTTCGGCCGCCTCCAGTGCCGCGTCAATTTCGGCAACGCCAGCTACTGGTAACTGGCCGAGATCGCTGCCATCGGCGGGATTCTCGACTCCCATGCTGCCGGAACTTGTTTTTTCAATCCATTCGCCATCGATGTATAGCCTCAATTTTGGGTAACTATCCATGCCGACTGCTCCTCGTTCGGGGCTATCGATGCCCCGATTTCTGCTCAATACTTTAGGGGAGGCAACTGCAAGGCGTTATCGATCTTCAGCAATTCGACACGATTCATGCCATAGATCCCATAGAGATCAATATTTTGGGTGCAGCGCAGCTTGACCTCGGAATGAAAATGAATGACGATTCGCTCATATTGGGGCTGGCATTAGATTGGCTCCCCGGAGGATGCCCACAATGACAACAGCTGAGATTGCAGCGACCCAAGCCCGCCGGCGTGACCGCGAGTTGCTCGACTCGCAGGATCACGCCGGAGAACTTGCCGGGTGGGAACAGAACTACGATCAGATTTCCCGCGGCGCCTTCCGCAGCCGTTTGGTGGAGATCGAGTTCGACAATATCCATATCTTTCAGGAAGAGCTCTCACAGGCTGTCTTTCAGACCGGCCAATGCAAGAAGGACACGGTGGCGCTGGGCGTGTTCTCTGCCATGTCGGGTGAGGCGCGCTGGCATGGCGGCGCGGTGGATATGGATGACGTGTTGTTTCTTGAAGGCCAGGGTGAACTGGTGCTCACCACGCCAAAGACCAGTTGCATCATGGGCGTCGGAATTCCCACTCAGCTGCTCGAAGCCTGGTGCGCCGATACGACTGGTTGCGCACGCGAACGTATTCGTCGCTTTTCTGCTACCCCGCTACACGACCGCCTTGCGGCTGAAAGACTGCGCACTAGCCTCACTGGCCTGATCGTCGAGTTGCTGAATCGGCCGGACGACAAATTACCAGTTGCAGTAGCAAGGCAGCTTCAAGATGATCTGGCCGGACTAATGGTCAGCCTTCTCTGCGGCGAGCCATGCAAGGAGGAAAGACGTGTAACCGGTAAGGCAAAGAAGGTAGTGCAGCGAGCCCGCGCGTTTGCTTTGGACCGGCGGGACGAACCGCCAACCATGATTGATGTCTGCAATCACACCTATGTTTCGCTGCGCACCCTGCAAAACTGCTTCCAGGCGGTACTGGGGGAAAGTCCCGCCACCTACCTAAAGATGCTCCGTCTCAATGGAGCCAGGCGAGATCTCATGAAGCGAGGCGACAACGCTCGAGTCAGCGATATCGCTGCCGAATGGGGTTTCTGGCATCTATCCCAGTTTTCGTCGGACTATCGTCGCATGTTCGGCGAACTGCCTTCCATGACTCGCACTGGGGGCGCTGGCTACCCGGTTTAGGCGGCTC
>DAIOGL010000381.1:0-2055 GCA_036745235.1 Sulfuritalea sp. | reverse complement strand
TCTCGCTGAATTTCGAGCGCCGGGAGCACGCTTCAAGCCGGGACCTGCGAAACGATGACGATGACGCAGAATAGGGGCCTGTTCTTGCCATGTCGAGGCGTCCGGCTGACGCCAAAGGCTGCGGAGGGCCGGCGCTCAGTCCACGGTCAGTCCGCGGTTGCAAACAAGGTCGGTTCGCGTGCTCGCAACGAACTTCCACTGCCCGGTGTCGGCGAACCACGCCTTCCGCAGTTCCGGACGATCACCTCCCGATGCACTCGTGATCGCCACCGTGCCGTCGAAGTTCTCGTCCTCGCCTCGGCATCCCATCAAGCGTTCGTCCGGTCCGAGTTGGGGGCAGAAGTGATTGCGGATGACCGGGCCGCTCCCTTCCGGCAGGTCACGAACCTGGTTCAGGGTGACTATGGCCTTGCCGGAGCAGTTCCAGATCTCGATCGTGCCCGGGAAAAAGGGCGCATCGCCGATCACGAAACCGTGCGCCAGCGAACAGCCGCCCGGGCCGGGCAGCGGACAGGCCGGCGGCGATGCCGCGACGATCAGCGCCAAGGCGAAGATTACGATGAACATGGTTGAATTCTACAACGTGGTAGTTGGGTAATCCTCAAGCCACGAGCAGGGCCGCAACAACGGGCACGCGCCAAGAAGCGGCCCCGCTCAATTCGGCTCCAGCCCCGCAATCCTGGCGGGGCGGTGCCGCACCAGGTTCCATGATTCGTCTTCACCGACGATGGCCGCCGCCGCGATGCGGCCTGGTTCCATCTCGGGCGGGCGCGCTTCGAGGTTGTGGGCATCGGATGCGAGCACGGTGACCCAGCCCTTGTCCAGGAGATCCACGGCCCGGGCGCGAGCGCCCTCGCCGAAGGTGCCGGCGACGGCGCCGGCGGTGACCTGCAGCAGGCACCCCATGCGGACGAAAGGCACCAGCTTGTCGACGCTGCGCATGACATCCTTGTTGCGCTCGGGGTGCGCGATCATCGGCCGGATCCCCTGCTTGAGCAGCCAGGCGACCAGCTTGTCGGCGCCGACCGGGACATGGCTGTGAGGAAACTCGAGCAGCATGACACGTTCTCCCTGCCACTGGCCAAGCCACGGAATCTGTTCTTCGCCCACCCAGGACAGGATCTCGTGATCCAGCCTGACCTCGGCCGCGCAGCGTATCTGCAGGGCGATGCCCTCGACATCGAGGATGCGCTGGAATTCTGCGGCGGCCGCGCGAATGTTCGTGGCGCTGTTGTAGTAGCGCCCTGCATGCATATGCGGGGTGACGACCGAAGTGCGTATTCCGGCGGAAACCGCGTGACGGGCAAGTCGCAACGCCGAGGCCAAGTCTTCGGGACCGTCATCGATCCCGGGAAGAAGATGGCAGTGAAGGTCAATCACGCCCGCTTGGAAGAATACCCGCTGCTGTAGCTATATCGCTTGCCATAGCCGTAGGCACTGTATTTTCCGTACCCGTAGTAGCGATCGGCCTTTTCCCGGTCGATCTGGTTTATGACGATACCCAGGACATGGGCCTTCGCATCCCGCAGGCGCTCGAGGCCTCCCAGCACCACCTGGTAGGGAGTGGAATCCGCTTTCACGACATAAACCACCGAATGGGCAAACTGCGAGAGGATCAGCGGATCGCTGACCAACTGCAGCGGCGGGCTGTCGATGATGATGACATCGAAGCTTTCCTCGAGCCATTTCATTGCCTCGGCAAATCGTATGGAGGAAAGCAGTTCCAGGGGATTCGGCGGAACGATGCCGCTGGGAATAATGTGAATGCCGAGTTCCTTGTTGAAGTGCAGGCATTCGGAGGTCGGGTCGGAACCCGAAACCAGATTGGACAAACCCTTGCTGCTCGTATCGACGCCGAGAACCTTGGCCACCGTGGGGCGGCGCATGTCGGCATCGATCAAACACACCTTGCGCACCTGCCCCAAGGCCAGCGCCATGTTGGTGGCCACCGAAGTCTTGCCTTCGCCCGGAATCGAGGACGTTACCAGCAGCACCTTGTGCGGAGCGTCGATCGACGACAGCATCACGCCGGTTCGAATCGAGCGAATCGCCTCG
>DAIOGL010000380.1:0-2067 GCA_036745235.1 Sulfuritalea sp. | reverse complement strand
CGGCCTGTCGGGATGCGCCACGAACCAGATGACTGGCCGCAGCCAACTGATGATGGTTTCCGAGAAATCGGCCATTGCGCAGTCGAGCTCCGCGTACCAGAGCATGATCGGATCGCTGGAAAAGAAGGGCAGGATCAGCGACGATGCCGAACTCAACACGCGCATCAAGGACATTACCGACCGCCTGATTACCCAGGCCGTGCGCTACCGCCCCGAGACAAGGGACTGGAACTGGACCATCAAGGTCATTGCCGAGCCCAAGACCGTCAATGCGTTCTGCATGCCGGGCGGCCGGATGGGGATTTATACCGGCCTTGTCGACAAGCTCGACGCGACCGATGACGAGTTGGCCCAGGTGATGGGGCACGAGATATCCCATGCGCTGGCGAATCACGGCGCCGAGAAGATGTCGGTGCAGATAGCCTCCAGCGTTGCCGTCGTGGCCGTCACCGCGGCGGCAAGCAGGGACAACCGGAATCAGCAGGCTGTCTACAACGCAGCGGAACTCGCCGCGCTGGCGTTCATCAACCTGCCGAACAGCCGGACTGCCGAGGAAGAGGCGGACCGTCTGGGCATCGAATTGGCGGCTCGCGCCGGCTACCACCCTCATGCCGCCGTGACGCTCTGGGAAAAGATGATGAAGGAGAGCGGAAGCAAGTCGCGCGTCGACTTCCTCAGCACCCATCCCGCACCGCCGAAGAGAATCGATACCCTTGCAAGCATGGAGCCTGCAATGCTCAAGCTCTACGACCCCGGTGCAAGGACAACGGCGGTTGCAGTGGCATGGACCAGTCGTCCCGCGAATGAACGGGCGGTCGATGCGGGGCGCGCCGCGGACGGGGCCGCGAGCTCCCTCGACGGCAGCTCGAAGCCAAAGCCGTCACCGCTGGCCTTCTACTCCGAGACCTTCGACAAGTTCAGCAAGGGCGAAGCCGAGCTCAAATGCGACTCCTGCTCGGCGGAATTCATCCTGAAGCAGGGGAGCCTGCGCGAACTCAATGACAACAAGTCGTGGCGGCAGCTTGCCCTCGATACGATCAAGATAGGCTACCGGATCGATCTGGCCTGGTATTACCTGGGCGTCGCCGCCGACAAGCTGGGTTTTCCCGAAGCGTCCGCCAGGTATCTGGCCGAGGCCTTGCGCCTGTCGGCGCAAAAGGACACGGCATGCGCTCATGCCCTGATTCTGAGTTGTGGCGGCATCGACATCGCCAGGGAAGCCAGGCGATAGCCGACCCTTTGCGCCGGATCGCCGTACCGCCAGCGCCGACTTCCGGAAGATGCCCGGCGCGCTAAGCCAGCGTCGCGTTGGCCAGCTTGACGCCGAAGCCGATGAACAGGCCGCCGACGCCTCCGGTCGCCGTGGCGGACAAGCGTCGGTGGCGGCGGACCTGCTCCGCCAGATGCGTGCCGCCGAAAATCAGCGCGGAGAGATACAGGGCGCTGCAGATCTGGACGATGAGGCCCAGAATCACGAAGGACAGTTCCGGATGCGGATACTCCGGCGAGACGAACTGGATGAAGAAGGAAATGAAGAACAGGATCGCCTTCGGATTCATCAGGCTGATCATCAGGGCCGTGCGGAAAGGGCGGGTGGCATCGACGGGCCTCGGCACCGGTCCGGTCTCCGCGGGGCTCCGCCAGGTCCGGAACGCGGAGTGCATCAGCCCGATCCCCAGCCAGGACAGGTAGGCGGCTCCGGCGTACTTCAGAATCATGAACAAGGCGGGGGTGGCCTGCAACAGGGACGCCACTCCCGTCGCCGAAAGAATCATCAGGATCGTGTCGCCGACGAAAATGCCGCACGCGCCACGATAACCTGCGGCAATGCCCCAACGTGAGGCAATGGTCATGACGTAGAGCGAATTCGGGCCGGGCAGCAGAACGATGAAAATCGTGCCGAGGACGAAGGTCGTCAGGTCGGTGATGCCGTAAAACATTTGAGGTATTCCGTGGCTGATGCGCGACATTTTATGCGCCGCGAAGCTGCCCGGCGAAATCCTGCGAGAGAGTCATGGCTGGAAGTGTTCACGACAGCCAATTCGCACGAGGCCCACAGGTAGGGCG
>DAIOGL010000379.1:0-2107 GCA_036745235.1 Sulfuritalea sp. | reverse complement strand
CGACGGTGCCGCGCCTTCTGTAAAGTGCGATGTGCATGGTGCCTCCTGAAGCAATCGATCGATTGAAATAGCCGGGGGTTGGCGTACAGGCCTTCCCGTCACGACCATCCTGCTTCCGGCCTTGCGCGAAGTCTGTGCGCCAGCGTACTCATGGCCCTCCTCGCCCGGATGTCGACTGCGGGATTTCCGGGAATGACTCCGCCGCGGAAGCGCCAGCATGTCGGGCCGCTTCCGCACAGGTTCTGAAGTCCCCCGCAGGCGACGAGCGCCGTGAGGCCGCTCTATGTGTCCCAGCGTACGGAATGCCGGCGGCGAACGTGGGATAAAGCAAGCGTGCAATGCAGGGCACCCTGCGTTCCCCAATTGACCTGCCTATCCATTACGGATGAAGTCTTCGGCGATATGAATGAATTTGAAAAGGAAAACAAAATGAATGCATTGAAGAGTTTCAAGTTGATCGGCATATCGATCCTGCTGGCGGCGGGACTTGCTGCCTGCGACAAACCCGGGCCCGCAGAGGCTGCCGGCAAGAAGATCGACCAGACCGCCGATGCAGCCGGCAAGAAGATCGGCCAGACAGTGGAGGCAGCGGGCAGGAAGATCGATGAAGCCACCGACAAGGTTGGCGACAAGATGGACGAGCAAGGCAGGAAGGCCGGCGTCGCCATCGATGATGCCGAAATTACAGCCAAGATCAAAGGCGCCATTTTTGCCGAACCCGGGCTGAAGACGCTGCAAATCAGTGTCGATACCATAAAAGGCGTAGTGACCCTGACCGGAACGGTCGATTCGCAGGCGAGCAGCGACAGGGTCAAGCTCCTGGCAGGTGCCGTGGCCGGCGTAAAGGAGGTTGACAACCGTCTGGTAACGAAGTCGCTCAAGTGACATTCGACCTTCGCCGTCCCGACAAGGAATAAGCCATGAACTGTGCGCTCTGGAGGCTTGAAAGATGACTTTCAAACTGTTGCTGATAGTTCTTCTCTCAAGCCTCGCGGCCGTATTTGTCGCCCAGAATGCCGCCGTGGTCGAGATTGCCTTTCTGTTCTGGAGAACATCGATGTCGAGTTCGCTCCTGATATTTTTCAGCCTGATCGCCGGCTTTATCCTCGGCTGGTTCCTGCATGCTTACCTTCTGCACCGGAGATCCATGAGCAACAAGGGGGAGCTGGTTTATCTGCCGTGAATCAGGTGGATCGATTTCGGTCAATGTGCGACAACGTACGGAGCGAATACCGGCACTGGAGCATTATGACTTCAGGCGCTTGCTGACCTCCTCCACAGCGAGATCCTGCAACACTTGGCCCGTGACGGCAACGCCGTTCCGGGCCTTTTTCATGGCGATTCGCAGGATGGCGCAGCAGCACTGGCAGGTCGGACATTGCGGCTACAGCACATATCTCACGATCGCGACGTAATGGGCGATGCTGCCGGCGATCACGAACAGATGCCAGACGCCGTGGGCGTGGGTGAGGCGGGTATCGAGCGCATAGAAGGTGATGCCGATCGTATAGAACAGGCCGCCGGCCACGAGCCAGGAGAATCCGCCCGGACCCAGCGCTGCCAGCAAAGGGACCAGAGCCACCAAAGCCACCCAGCCCATCACGACGTAGATCACCACCGACAATATCCGCGCTCCGCTGTTCGGCCGCAGCTCCTGAAGCATTCCAAGCACCGCCAGCCCCCATACCGTTCCGAGCAGCGGCCAGCCCCAGTTCCCGCGCAGCGTCACGAGGCAGAACGGGGTGTATGTGCCGGCGATGAGCAGATAGATGCCATGGTGGTCCAGCTCACGCAGTATTTCCTTGGCACGCCCGCGCAGGCTGTGGTACAGAGTGGAGAAGCTGTAGAGCAATACCAGTGTCGCGCCATAGATCGAGACACTCGCCAGTTTCCACGGGTCGCCTTCCAGCGCTGCCAGTACGACGAGCGCGATGCTGCCTCCCAGCGCCAGCAGGGCGCCGACGAGATGCGTCAATGCGTTGAACTTTTCCCCGTAATACATAGGCTTGGCTGCATGAAGTGGATCAGTCAGCCCGGAGTGAGTCAAGTGCCGCCGGCAACCCGGCAGCGACTACATGCGCCACTCCAGGTAGGAATAGATGTAGTT
>DAIOGL010000378.1:0-2128 GCA_036745235.1 Sulfuritalea sp. | reverse complement strand
GCCAGCATTTCCATGGATTTCTTCGACAGCCAGTAATCGACGAAGGCGCGCGCCGCGGCGGGATGCGGTGCCTTCGATGCCACGGCGATGGCGCGCGGCGTGCCCATCAGCGGTTGCGAAACCCGCGCCCAGTCGAGCGGGGCCGGCGCCTTGGTGACGATGTACTTGGGCATCGAAATGGCGATCAGTTTTTCTCCGCTTTCGATCGGCGCCGGGGTCGGGCCGAAGGAGGCGACGAACATCGGCCTGTTGGCGGCGAGTCCCTGCAGGAAGGTCCGCCACTCGGCCTCGGTCTTGAAGATGTTTTCCTTGAGCCCGATCAGCCAGGAAATGGTGGTGGCGTGGTTGGCCGGGTTGGGCATGACGATCTTGTCCTTCCACTTGGGCAGGGCCAGATCCTCGTAACGCTTCGGCGCATCCGCCGCCTTCACCTTCTCCTTGTTGTAGATCAGGGCCACGTACTCGATGCCGAAGATCTGGACCTTGTCGTCTTTCTTCGTCCAGTCTGGGTATCCGGCGGCAGCGGGCGAGCGGTAGGTCGCCAGCACGCCCTTTTCCTTGAGCAGGTCGAGCACCGGCAGCGGCGCCTGCACCACGTCGGCCATCAGCTTGCCGGCCTCGAACTCGGTAATCATCGTGGCGACGAACTTGGATGTCGAAATCCGCGTGTATTCGCCGGTGACGCCGGTGTCGGCGGTGAAGGCCTTGATAATCGGCTCGACCGCGGTGATGTTGGCGTAGAACGAAGCCTTGCCCTCGGCCTTCGCCTTGTCGAGTTGGGCCTTGTCTTGCGCCTGGGCCTGGACGGCAGCGCACAGAACGAACAATGCCAGGAGCAGCTTTTTCATCTTCTTTTATCTCCGTTGGAAAGTGGGCGACGGGTGTCAGGGAAGCCTGGGAATTTCGTGCGTCAGGCCGCGATTATCGCGCGTGGCCTCGTCGATCACCGTACCGTCGGCGCCGACTATTGCCACTTCGAGCGGCATCTGTCCCAGCGCATGAGTGGCGCAGGAGAGGCAGGGATCGAAGGCGCGGATCGCGACTTCGATGTGGTTGAGCAACCCTTCCGTGATTTCGCGGCCGTTGAGGTACTTCCTCGCCACTTCGCGCACCGCGGTGTTCATCGCCTGGTTGTTGTGCGTGGTCGAGACGATCAGGTTGGCGCGGATCACCAGATCGTTTTCATCGACGCGGTAGTGGTGGATCAGCGTGCCGCGCGGCGCTTCGATGACGCCGACGCCGCGTTCCTGGCGCTGGCCGGTGGCCATCAGGTCGTGGCCGCTGATGTCGTCGTCGTGCAGCAGGTCCTTGATGCTCTCGGCCGCGTGCAGCATCTCGATCATGCGCGCCCAGTGGTAGCCCAGCGTCGCCCCGGTGACGCTGCCGCCGTCGAAGGCGATGAATTCCTCACGCTCCTTGTCGGCCAGCGGCGTCGGGATGCTGTCGCACAGGGTGACGCGGGACAGAGGCCCGACGCGGTAGGAGCCCTCGTCCGGTCCCAGCGATTTGAAGAAGGGGAACTTCATGTAGGACCAGGGCTTGACGTCCTCTTCGATGACTTCCCAATAGCGGCCGTAGTCGTAGTGGTCGAACAGCGTGTTGCCGTCGATGTCGCGTGCGCGCAGGCCGCCGTGGTAAAGATCCATCGCGCCGTCGGCCCGCACCAGGCACATGCCGGCGGAGCGGAAGCGGCCGAACTCGTTGTACTCGGCGAGGTTCTGTTCGAACAGACCGCGGATCATGCCGACGGCCTCGCGGCTCCAGGCCACCATCTGGTAGATGTCCTTGAGCAGTTCCGCGCGATCTTCGGCCGCCAGCGACTTGTTCACGCCGCCGGGGACCGAGCCGGTGCCGTGCACGCGCTTGCCGGCCGTCATGCGGATGATCTCCTGGCCGAACTTCCTCAGCATCACGCCTTTTTTGGCAATCTCCGGATGCGCGCCGATGACGCCGACGACATTGCGCGCGGCAACGTCGGAGCCGAATCCGAACAGCAGGTCGGGCGAGGCGAGATGGAAGAAGTGCAGGGCATGCGATTGCAGGATCTGGCCGTAGTGCATCAGGCGGCGAACCTTCTCCGCCGTCGGCGTGAGCTGCTTCACGCCCATAATCATGACCAAGGCCTTCG
>DAIOGL010000377.1:0-2157 GCA_036745235.1 Sulfuritalea sp. | reverse complement strand
CATGACCCCCTCCTACAGAATCTCCACCCGCTACAGAACGTGGTGGTGCACCACCACGCACAGTTCCCGACCTGCCCGCCATCACCCGGATTGTTGAGCGCTGCGGCCCATTGCGGACCGCGCATGTGACGGACGGCGCCGATGTGCGCGAACCAGCACAGAGGGGGATGCAGATGAATCTGGCAAACGTTTCACTCGAAGACAAGTACCGGCGCGAACGCGGCCGCGTTTTCCTCACCGGCATGCAGGCCCTCGCGCGCCTGCCCATGCTGCAGCACGCCATCGACCGCGGCGCCGGCCTGCATACCGCCGGCTACATTTCCGGCTATCGCGGCTCCCCGCTGGGCGGTCTGGACACGGCCCTGCATGCGGCGCAAGCCTTCCTGCGCGAACGCGACATCAAGTTTCAGCCGGGGGTCAACGAAGACATCGCGGCCACCGCGATCTGGGGCACGCAGCAACTGCACCTGTTTCCCCAACCGAAGTTCGACGGCATCTTTTCGATGTGGTACGGCAAGGGGCCGGGCGTCGACCGCTGCGGCGACGTGTTCAAGCATGCCAACCATGCCGGCACGGCGAAGCACGGAGGTGTTCTGCTGATCGCCGGCGACGACCCCTCGGCCCGCTCTTCGGCCGTCGCGCACCAGAGCGAACACATGTTCTCCGCCTGCGGGATTCCGGTGCTGGCGCCGGCCGACCTGCAGGAGTATCTCGACTTCGGCCTGCACGGCTGGGCCATGTCGCGCTACTCCGGCTGCTGGGTGGCGATGAAGGTCACCTCCGATACCGCGGAAAGTTCGGCCACGGTGGAGCTCGACGCCGAGCGGATGAGAATGCTCATTCCCGACGACTTCCGTCTGCCGCCGGACGGCGTGCATATCCGCTGGCCCGACCCGCAGCTGGCACAGGAACGTCGGCTGCAGGAGTTCAAGGTCTATGCGGCGATCGCCTATGCCCGCGTCAACCGGCTGAACCGGATCATTTTCGACAGCCCGCGCCCGCGTCTGGGCATCATCGCCTGCGGCAAGGCCTATCTCGACGTGCGCCAGGCGCTCGACGACCTCGGCATCGACGAGGCCTGCGCGGCCGACATCGGCCTGCGCCTGTTCAAGGTGGGCATGCCCTGGCCGCTGGAGGCGGATTCGGTGCGCCAATTCGCCGAAGGCCTCGAGGAAATCCTGGTGGTCGAGGAGAAGCGGCAGATCATCGAATACCAGTTGAAGGAAATGCTCTACAACTGGCGCGAAGACGTGCGCCCGCGCGTCATCGGCAAGTACGACGAATCCGGCGAATGGCCGGTGCCGGTGAATCAGTGGCTGCTGCCGCCCACCGCCGAGCTGACGCCGGCCATCGTCGCCCGCGCCATCGCCGCGCGCATCGGCCGCTTCCATACCTCGCAGCGCATCGCGGACTACATCGCCTTCCTCGACGAAAAGGCCAGTGCCCTGTCGAGGCCGCGCGTGGCGCTGATGCGCATGCCCTGGTTCTGTCCCGGCTGCCCGCACAACCAATCGACCAAGGTTCCCGAAGGCAGTTGCGCCCTCGGTGGCGTCGGCTGCCACCTGATGGCCGTCGCGATGGGCCGCAACACGCTCACCATTTCCCACATGGGCGGCGAAGGCGCGGCCTGGCTCGGCATCTCCGGCCACAGCGGCACGCAGCATGTCTTCGCCAACATGGGCGACGGAACCTATTTCCATTCCGGCCTCCTGGCGATTCGCGCCGCGGTGGCCGGAAAGATCAACATCACCTACAAGCTGCTGTTCAACGACGCCGTGGCGATGACCGGCGGCCAATCGCTGGACGGCACCCTGACGGTGCCGCAGCTGACGCGGCAGCTCGCAGCGGAAGACGTCGATCGCATCGTCGTGATGTCCGATGAGCCGGAGAAATACGCCGGCGTCCGCGACTTCGCCCCCGGCGTCGAGGTCCGCCACCGCGACGCGCTCGAAGCGACCCAGATCGAGCTGCGCGAAACCCCGGGGGTCACGATCCTGATCTACGACCAGACCTGCGCCGCCGAGAAGCGTCGCCGGCGCAAGCGCGGCGCATTCCCGGATCCCGCCGTACGCGTCTTCATCAATGAAATGGTGTGCGAAGGCTGCGGCGACTGCAGCGTCAAGTCCAATTGCCTGGCCGTGATTACGGTCGACACCG
>DAIOGL010000376.1:0-2231 GCA_036745235.1 Sulfuritalea sp. | reverse complement strand
CATGGCACTCGACAAACCCTACCAGGACGTTCCCGGCACGACGATCTTCGACGCCGAGCAGTCGCGCCTGGGCTATCACCTCAACCAGTTCTGCATGTCGCTGATGAAGGCGGAGAACCGTGCCCGCTTCAAGGCGAACGAGCGCGCCTATCTCGACGAGTGGCCGATGAGCGAGGAGCAGAAGCAGGCCGTGATGGCGCGCGACCTCAACTGGTGCATCCGCCTCGGCGGCAACATCTACTTCCTCGCCAAGATCGGCGCCACCGACGGCAAGTCCTTCCAGCAGATGGCCGGCAGCATGACCGGCATGACCGAGGAGGAATATCGCGACATGATGATCGCCGGCGGCCGTTCGGTCGAAGGCAATCGCGTGGTCGGCGAGGATGGCAATGCACAGGCACACCGCCAGCCGCAGGGCAAGTCGCAACAGAAAGCGGGAGCCTGAACATGGCCAGGATCACGGCAAGCGTCTATACCTCGCACGTTCCCGCCATCGGCGCCGCGCTCGATCTCGGCAAGAGCGGAGAGCCGTACTGGAAGAAGGTTTTCTCCGGCTACGAGTTTTCCAAGCAATGGCTCAGGGACAACACGCCCGACGTCATTTTCCTCGTCTACAACGACCACGCCAATGCCTTCAGCCTGGAGATGATCCCGACCTTCGCCATCGGCTGCGCGGCCGAGTTCGCGATTGCCGACGAGGGCTGGGGGCCGCGCCCGGTGCCGGTCGTCAAGGGACATCCGGAGCTCGCCGCCCATATCGCACAATCGGTGATCCAGGACGATTTCGATCTGACCATCGTCAATCGGATGCCGGTGGATCACGGTCTCACCGTACCCCTGTCGCTGATGTGCGGCCAACCCGCGGCATGGCCCTGCCCGGTGATTCCCTTCGCGGTGAACGTGGTGCAGTACCCGGTGCCGTCGGGCCGCCGCTGCTTCAATCTCGGCCGCGCCATCCGCAAGGCCGTCGCCTCCTACGACCAGCCGCTGAAGGTGCAGATCTGGGGCACGGGCGGCATGAGCCACCAGCTGCAGGGGCCGCGCGCCGGCCTCATCAACCGCGAATTCGACAACGCCTTCCTCGACCGGCTGATCGCCGATCCCGCCGGACTGGCGCAGATGCCGCACATCGACTACGTGCGCGAAGCCGGTTCGGAAGGCATCGAACTGGTGATGTGGCTGATCGCGCGCGGCGCCATGAGCGACAATCCGCCGCGCGTGGCGCACCGCTTCTACCATGTGCCGGCGAGCAACACCGCCGTCGGCCATCTGATATTGGAGAACACATGAGCAAGACCATCAAAGTCGCGCTGGCAGGCGCCGGCGCGTTCGGCATCAAGCACCTCGATGCGATCAAGCTGATCGACGGCGTCGAAGTCGTGTCGCTGGTCAGCCGCGACCTGGCGAAGACCCGGGAAGTTGCCGACAAGTACGGCATCGGCCATGTCAGCACCAACCTGGGCGACAGCCTGGCGCTGAAGGAAGTCGACGCGGTGATCCTCTGCACGCCGACGCAGATGCATGCGGCGCAGGCCCTTGCCTGCATGAATGCGGGCAAGCACGTGCAGGTCGAAATCCCGCTGGCCGACAGCCTGTCGGGCGCCGAGGCGGTGGCGGCGATGCAGCACAAGACCGGGCTGGTCGCCATGTGCGGCCACACGCGCCGCTTCAATCCGAGCCACCAGTGGCTGCACAAGAAGATAACCGCCGGCGAATTCAACATCCAGCAAATGGACGTGCAGACCTACTTCTTCCGCCGCAGCAACATGAACGCGCTGGGCCAGCCGCGCAGCTGGACCGATCACCTGCTGTGGCACCACGCCGCGCATACGGTCGATCTCTTTGCCTGGCAGACTGGCGGCAGCATCGTCGCCGCCAATGCCCTGCAGGGACCGATCCATCCGGGGCTGGGCATCGCCATGGACATGTCGATCCAGCTGAAGAGCAGCACCGGCGCGATCTGCACGCTGTCGCTGTCGTTCAACAACGACGGCCCGCTCGGCACCTTCTTCCGCTACATCGGCGACACCGGCACCTACATCGCCCGCTACGACGACCTGATCGACGCCAGGGACAACAAGATCGACGTGTCGAAGATCGACGTGTCGATGAACGGCATCGAGCTGCAGGACCGCGAGTTCTTTGCCGCGATTCGCGAAGGCCGCGAACCGAACGGCAGCGTGGCCCAGGTGCTGCCCTGCTACCGCATCCTCGACCAGCTGGAGAAGCAG
>DAIOGL010000375.1:0-2232 GCA_036745235.1 Sulfuritalea sp. | reverse complement strand
CCATCATCGGTGCCGGCCCCTCGGGGCTCATCCTCGGCCAGTTGCTGCACAAGGCCGGCATCGACGCCATCGTGCTCGAAGCGCACACCGGCGAGTACGTGCTGGGCCGCATCCGCGCCGGCGTGCTGGAGCAAGTCGCCGTCGACCTGCTCGACGAAATCGGCGTCGGCGCGCGCATGCACGCCGAAGGCCTGCCGCACAACGGCATCGACCTGCTCTTCGACGGCGTGCGCCACCGCATCGACTTCCCGGGCCTCACCGGCGGCAAGCAGGTGATGGTCTATGGCCAGACCGAACTGACCAAGGACCTCATGGAAGCGCGCGCCGCGGCCGGCCTGCCGACCGTTTACGAGGCGAAGGAGGTCAGCGTGCATGACTTCGACGGCGAGCGTCCGCGCGTGCGCTACACCAAGGACGGCGTCGCCCACGAAATCGAGTGCGACTTCATCGCCGGCTGCGACGGCTTCCACGGCGTCTGCCGCGCCAGCGTGCCGAAGAATGCCATCGCCAACTTCGAGCGCGTCTATCCCGTCGGCTGGCTGGGGCTGCTCTCCGACACGCCGCCGGTTTCCGAAGAGCTGATCTACGCCAGGCACGAGCGCGGCTTCGCGCTGTGCAGCATGCGCTCGCACACCCGCAGCCGCTACTACCTGCAGGTGCCGCTGACCGAAAAAGTGGAGGACTGGTCCGACGCGCGCTTCTGGGAAGAGCTGCGCCGCCGCCTCGACCCCAAGGCCAACGCCGCGCTGGTCACCGGCCCCTCGATCGAGAAGAGCATCGCCCCACTGCGCAGCTTCGTCGCCGAGCCGATGCGCTTCGGCCGCATGTTCCTCGCCGGCGACGCCGCCCACATCGTGCCGCCGACCGGCGCCAAGGGGCTCAACCTCGCCGCGTCCGACGTGCGCTACCTGTCGCGCGCCTTCATCGAATACTACGGCGGCAGCAGCGCCGGCATCGACCACTACTCCGCGCGCTGCCTGCGCCGCATCTGGAAGGCCGAGCGCTTCTCGTGGTGGATGACCAACCTGCTGCACACCTTCCCCGACACCAACGCCTTCGACCGGAAGGCACTCGAAGCCGAACTCGACTACGTGGTGAATTCCCACGCCGGCCGGACGACGCTGGCGGAGAACTACGTGGGGCTGCCGTTCGAGGATTGAAGGGGCGGGGCTGCGTTGCGGCCGCAATCTGCATGAACGATCGCCCCGAGCCCGAAGGGCAGCTTCGCGTTCGCCGATGCCGGCTCAATAATCCCGGTCAGGGGTCGGCGCCGGCGACACGGCGGGCTGGCGCCCGAAGCTACATCAGCCCCAGGCTCTTCAGGACCACGATGCCGCCGCTGGTGAAGAACAGCGAACCGACGGTGGTCAGGGCGATGATGTTGGCCGCCAGCGCCGCATTGCCGCCCATCGCGCGCACCATCACGTAGCCCGCCGCCGCGCTCGGCGCCGAGGACATCAGCAGCAGGATGCCGAGGTCCATGCCGCGAAAACCGAGGGCGATGCCGCCCAGCACGAACAGCAGCGGCACGGCGACCAGCTTGCCGGTGGCAGCCAGCACCGCATCGCGCGGATCCTGGCGCAGGCTGCGAAAATCCAGCGCCGCTCCGGTACACAACAGGGCCAGCGGCAGGGTCATGCGCGCGAAGTATTCGCCCGACTGGATCAGGATGCCGGGCAGGCGCAGGCCCGCGATCGAGACCGGCAGCGCCAGCACGATGCCGATGATCAGGGGATTCATGGCCACCGACCGCAGCACGCGTCCCACGTCCTGGCTGGCGTGCAGCGACGCGCTCAGGCTGATCACCGAGAGTATGTTGAACACGATGGTGACCAGCCCGACATACAGCGAGGCGGCGGCCATGCCCGGCTCGCCGTAGGCATTGACGCAATAGGCCAGCCCGATGATGGCCATGTTGGAACGGAACACCCCCTGCACCACCACCCCGCGGTCGCGCGGGACGCGCACCGCAGCGCGCGCCATCAGCTCGCTGGCGCCCCACGCCAGCAGCGTCGCCGCGATGCCGAAGCCGATCAGCGAAAAATTCGCCGACGTATCGAGATGCGTCTTGCTGACGCTGATGAACAGCAGCGCGGGCAGGGTGACGTTGAACACCAGCCGCGACCCCACCTCGATGAAGGCGTCGTTGATCATGCCGATGCGGCGCAGCCACGCCCCGAGGCCCAGAATCACGAAGATCGGGCCGGTGACGGAAAGGGAGAATTCGAGCGT
>DAIOGL010000374.1:0-2260 GCA_036745235.1 Sulfuritalea sp. | reverse complement strand
CATATTCAGGTCGAATGTTGATATTTTATAAAGGCAGCGTGTAAGAACAAGATAATCACTTGTCAGACAGGGAGAGGCTTCGTCGCACTCAACATCAACCCATGAAAGAGGTGACATCATGAACAGCCCTTACAAGTATCGTCGTATTTCCAAGGAAGATGCGGCAGTTCTGTTCGTAGACCACCAGTCCGGCCTGACTGCGTTGGTACAGGACTATCAACCCAGCGAATTCAAGAACAGTATTCTGGCCTTGGCCGATATGGCGAAATTTTTCAATCTGCCGACTATCCTCACCACCAGTTTCGAGGAAGGCCCGAACGGCCCCATCGTGCCCGAGCTGAAAGCGATGTTCCCCAACGCTCCGTTCATCGCCCGCCCCGGCCAGATTAACGCTTGGGACAACGAGGACTTCGTCAAGGCCGTGAAGGACACCGGCCGCAAACAGCTGATCATCGCCGGCATCGTAACCGAGGTCTGCGTGGCATTCCCTGCGCTCTCCGCATTGGAAGCAGGCTACGAGGTGTTCGTCGTCACCGATGCCTCCGGCACATTCAACCAAGCCAGCCGCGAGGCCGCCTGGCTTAGGATGGCGACCGCCGGGGCGCAACTGCTGGATTGGTTCGCGGTGGGTTCCGAGTTGCACCGCGACTGGCGCAACGACATCCAGGGCTTTGGCAAGCTCATTTGCGACCACACTCCGCTCTACCAGAGCCTGATGACCAGCTATACGGCTAAAGGCCGATCCTGACAGGACGATTCACCGAAGCGGTTTCGCTATTGGTCCTATTCGCTCATCGGTACTTGCGCTTCATGCCCGCCTGGACGGTATCGATCCATCACTTCGTCGAGCTTGTCATTGGTGATATTGGCATTCGCCTTCTGCAAGCAGCTTAGAAGAACCGCTTTGTTGGAATGGACGCGCTCAGCGGTGGGCTGCATTCCCTGCGGGGCCGGAGCAACCTGCCTGAAACAGGCGGTAAACTGCTCCGGCGCGATGTTGAGGTCGTGACTAATCTTGTCGACAGGCCGCTTGGGGTCTTCCGGCAGGAAAGCCGGGGCTGCAACGGCACGCCCTGATAAGACAATGATCGCGACAAGCAACGATGCATTTATACAGTTCTTCATCAAGATGCTCCGGCAATGCGTTGCAGACTTAAGGCAACCAGCGTCCGGGCTCTTTCCATAGTGTCGGCTTCCGCATAGCAGCGCAATTCCGGCGCGTTGCCGGAAGGACGCAGATGCACGATCTCGCCGTTGTCGAACGTCAAGCGCAGGCCGTCGGTCAAGTCTTGGTAGGCCAGCGCGCCCAGCTCATTACCCCACAAACTTTGATAAGCGGTGCCGTCGCTTTGCAATCTATCCAGCAACGCCCGGCTATCGGCAACCGGGAAATCCTGCAAACGGTCGCTGGCGGTATATCGCTTCGGCAAACCGGCGAGCAGGGCCGACACGTTGCCGCCCCGTTGCCGAGCCATCGCCAGCACCGCCAAGGCGGGCAGTACCGCATCGCGGGTCGGCAGCGCGGCCAGGGGCTGACCGCCGACCGTCAAATCATTGCCCACCAGAAAGCCGCCGTTGGCTTCAAAACCGACCACGCCGGGACTACCGGCAGCGAGCATCTGTTCCATTCCGGCAATCACGTACGGCGAACCGATGCGGGTGCGGATCACCTGCCGAAACAGTCCCGATGCTTCGATTGCGGTATTGCAACTCACCGGCGTGACCACGGTATCGGCGCCCAGAAAGTGCGCGCACAATAAGCCGACGATGTCGCCGCGCAACCAGTTGCCGGTCTCATCGGCGATCAGCGGCCTATCGCCGTCTCCGTCGGTGGAGATGATGGCATCCAGATGATGCTCCGCCGCCCAGGCCAGTCCGCGTCGGCGGTCTTCTTCGCTGACCGCTTCGGTATCGAGGGGCACAAAGGTATCGGTACGGCCCAAACCCACCACATCCGCGCCCAGCGCGCTCAGCACATCGCGCAGGCAATCGCGCGCCGCGCTGGAATGCTCGTAAACCCCGATCCGCCAACCGCTTAGCAAATCGGCGGCAAACAGACCGATATAGCGCTGCCGGTATTGCTGCAAGGCGGCTGGATTGACGGTCAATACTGTTGCATCGGCGCTTTCTCCCTCAGGGAGAAGGCTGGGGCATTTTTCCTCCAGTTCGACTTCGGTATGAGTGATGGCCGCTTCGTCGGCTTTACTGATCTCGCCTTCGGCCCGATAAAACTTGATGCCGTTGCGATCGAACGGAATGT
>DAIOGL010000373.1:0-2293 GCA_036745235.1 Sulfuritalea sp. | reverse complement strand
CCGCAGCCGCACTACCGCGAGGCGGCCGGACATTGGGAGCGGCGCCACGAGCAGCGCGACTTCGTCCGGCAGGTGCGCTACGAGGACCGTCGCGATCAGTCCGTCTTTCGCGGGCGGGACGAGCGGCGCGAACATTCCCGGTGAGCGTCGCCCTTGCTTCGGGCAAGGGGTCATAGCGTCGCCAGCAACTCCCTTTCGCGCGTCTTGGTCTGCTCGATGCTGGCCAGCTTGACGTGTCCGTAGCCGCGGATCTGTTCCGGCAGCGCCGCGAGCTCGAGCAGGAAGGGGAGTCTTCGCACCTCGAGCTGCGCCAGGGAATTCTCGATCACCGACGCATAATCTGCAGCGAGCTGGCGCTCGAGGCGCCGCTCGCGGCCGTAGCCGAATACATCGAGCCGGCTGCCGCGCAGCCGGCGGCCCTTCGCCAGCAGCTTGAGCAGGGGCAATAGCCATTGCCCGTAGCTGCGCTTCCGCGGCGCGCCGCCGGCATCGCGGCCGCCCAGCAGCGGCGGGGCGAGATGGAACTGGAGCCGGTAATCGCCTTCGAAGGCCTCTTCCAGCGATCTTTGGAAGCTGCCGTCGGTATACAGGCGGGCAACTTCGTACTCGTCCTTCGGGCTCAGCAGCTTGGCGTAGTTCCTTGCCACGGTGCGGCTCAGCGGCAGTGCGGGATCGCTGCCGGTCATGGCCATTTCGGCCTGCATCACGCGCTCCACCAGCCGGCGATAGCGCTGCGCATGGGCCGCATCCTGATAGGCCGTGAGATGGGCGACGCGCGTTTCGATCAGGACGGCGAGGCTGTCGTCCGCGGCGGCCTCAGCTCCGATGAAGCGCGACAGGGCGGGAGAGCCGGCGGCGGCGAGGCGGCCGATATGGAAAGCGAGGCGGTTCATGTCCACCGCCACGTTGTTGAGTTCGATGGCGCGCTCGATCGCGGCCAGCGAGACCGGGATCAGGCCCTGCTGCCACGCATGGCCCATCAGCAGGATGTTGGCGCCGACGGCATCGCCGAGCAGTCGCGCCGCGAGCGCATTGGCATCGCAGACGCTCATCTGTTCCGCGCCCGCGGCGAAGCGCAGCTTGTCCAGCAGCCCGGCGGCATGCAGCGTGGCGTCCGGATTCCTGACGAAGACGTCGGTCGGGATTTCATGGCTGTTGACCACCAGCCGGGTGCGACCGCGGCGCACGGTCTGCAGCGCGGCCTCGCTGGCGCCGACCACCATGTCGCAGGCGAGCATCATGTCCGCCTGCTGGGTGTCGATGCGCGCCTGGTTCAGCAGCTCCGGGTGCGCGGCGAGGCGCACGAAGGACAGCACGGCGCCGCCCTTCTGCGCGAAGCCCATGAAGTCGAGCACCGAGGCGCTGTGGCCGTCGAGGTGGGCGGCCATGGTGATCAGGGCGCCGATGGTCACCACGCCGGTGCCGCCGACGCCGGTGACCAGGATGTCATAGGGCGCATCGGCCAACCGCATCTCCGGCAACGGCAGCCCGGTGGCGGCCTGCAGCAGCTGCTCCAGATTGGCCATCGCGGCGCGGCGCGGTTTGCCGCCGATGACGGAAACGAAGCTCGGGCAGAAGCCATCGACGCAGGAGAAGTCCTGATTGCACGCGGCCTGGTCGATGATGCGCTTGCGACCGAGCGGGGTTTCCAGCGGCAGCACCGACAGGCAGTTCGACTTCTTGCCGCAGTCGCCGCAGCCCTCGCAGACCTCGGCGTTGATGAATATTCGCCGTGCCGCCGGCGCCGACTGTCCCTTCTTGCGCCGGCGGCGATTCTCGGCGGCGCAGACCTGTTCGTAGATCAGCACCGTCACGCCGGGCACTTCGCGCAGATCGCGTTGCACCCGGTCGAGTTCGGAGCGGTGATGGAATGTCGTTCCGCGGGGAAAGTCGCCGGCCTGGCCGCGATGATTTTCCGGGGCGTCGCTGACGATGACGACGCGCCGCGCCCCTTCGGCTTCGACCTGGCGCGCCATCTGCGCCACCGAGATGGCGCCGTCCGGCGGCTGTCCGCCGGTCATCGCCACCGCGTCGTTGTAGAGGATCTTATAGGTGATGTTGGCCTTGGCGGCGATGGCCTGGCGGATGGCGAGGATGCCGGAGTGGAAATAGGTGCCGTCGCCGAGGTTCTGGAACATGTGGCGGCGTTTGGTGAACAGGCTGTGCGCGGCCCAATCCACGCCTTCGCCGCCCATGTGGATGGCGCCGGCGGTATCGCGGTCCATCCACGAAGCCATGTAGTGGCAGCCGATGCCTGGTGCGGCAACCGAACCATCGGGGACGCGGGTCGAGC
>DAIOGL010000372.1:0-2307 GCA_036745235.1 Sulfuritalea sp. | reverse complement strand
TCCGCCGCTTCATCGGCGACTGGCTGCCGGCCTATGTCCGCGACAACCGCTCCTACCTCACGGTGGGCATCGGCTGCACCGGCGGCCAGCACCGCTCGGTGTACCTCGCCGAAAAACTCGCCGCGCATTTTCGCGAATCGGCACGCGTGCTGGTACGGCACCGCAGCCTGATCGAATGAAGCATTCCGTCCCCGACGGCCTTCGCGAGCTGCTGGCGCAGGCCGCCGGCGCGGGCCATGTGCCGTGGCGCACGCTGCTCAAGCCCGGCGACTGGCTGCTGCTGCTGGCGGCCGGGGTGCTCGTCGCGACGTCCTATCCGCTGCTGTGGCGCGGCGGCACGGCGGATCGCGCCATCGTCAAGCGCGACGGCCAGGTGGTGACCGAGCTGGCGCTGAATGTCGCGCGCAAATACGCAGTGACCGGCGCCATCGGCACCACGCTGATCGAAGTCCAGCCCGGCCGCGCCCGCGTGGTTTCCGATCCCGGCCCGCGCCAGTATTGCGTGCAGCAGGGCTGGCTGACGCGCGCCAACGCGGTGGCGATCTGCGCGCCGAACCACGTCACGCTGCAGCTCGCCGGACGCGGTGGCCGCAACGAAGCCTATGACACCCTCAACTATTGAACTGCCGGTCACGGCGGACGACTACCGCATCGCGCGCTACGCGGCGGCGGCGATCGCGCTGACGGTGGCCGAGGCGGCGCTGCCGAGCCCGCTGCCGGGCATCAAGCCGGGGCTGGCCAACATCATCGTGCTGGTGGTGCTGGCGCGCTACGGCTGGCGCGATGCGGCCTGGGTCAGCCTGCTGCGCGTGGTGGCGGGCAGCCTGGTGATCGGCCAGTTTCTCGCGCCGGGTTTCTTCCTCGCGCTGTCCGGCGCCTTGTGCAGCCTGGCAGTGCTGGCGCTGGCGCAGCACTTGCCGCCGCGCTTCTTCGGCCCGGTCTCGGCCAGCGTGCTGGCGGCCTTCGCCCACATCGGCGGCCAGATCCTGCTCGCCCGCGTCTGGCTGGTGCCGCATGACGGCGTGTTCTACCTGGTGCCGCTGTTCGCTACCACGGCGCTGGTGTTCGGCGCCATCAACGGCCTCGTGGCGGCGCGCCTGCTTGCCATTTCCGTGGATATACCCGTCGCCGCGCCTGCGGCACCGAAAGGCGCTTCATGATCATTCCCCTGTTTCCCCTGCAATCGGTGCTGTTCCCCGGCGGGCGGCTGCCGCTGCGCATCTTCGAGCAGCGCTACATGGAAATGGCCAAGGTCGCCCTCAAGGAATCCGCGCCCTTCGGCATCTGCCTGATCGCGAGCGGCGAGGAGGTGGCGCGCGCCGGCCGCAAGCCGGCCCAGCCGCATGCGGTGGGAACGCTGGCACACATTGCCGACTGGGACATGCAGCAGCTGGGCGTGCTCAACATCATTGCGCAGGGCGGCGGGCGCTTTCGCCTGCTGCGCCACTGGGCCGAGGATTCGGGCCTGCTGCGCGGCGAGGTTGAGTTGATCGCCGAGCCGGCGGTGCTCCCGGTCCCCGGCGACTACGCGCGGCTGGTGCCGCTGCTGCGCGCCATCGTCGGCGAGATGGGGCCGGGTGCGCCCAATGCTCCCGCCGCGCCGCACCGTTTCTTCGACGCCGGCTGGCTCGGCATGCGCTATGCAGAGGTGCTGCCGATCCCGGTTGCCGCCAGGCAGAAGCTGCTGGAGCTCGACGACAGCATCGACCGCCTCGAAATCATCTACCGCTACCTGGAAGGCAAAGGGCTCTTGCCGGACGTCTGACGCGATGTCCGGGCTGACCCCGTTTTTCATCGCCTACGTCGCGGCCTGGACGGCGGCCTGCGTCGCCGCCGTTGTCGTCTATCTGCGCGACATTCCGGCCTTCGCGATTTCGCACCGCGACTACTGGCGCTTTCTCGGCGCGCCGTGGAAGCTGGCGACCTTCGCGATCGCCACGGCCGGCATCACGCTGATCGCGCCCTATACCGGCGACCCGACCTGGGACTACGTCGATGCGCTGCTGATGTCGGTGCTGACCTTCGCTACCGCGCCCTGGGCCATCGGCGTCATCTGGCTCGCCCTGCGCGGGCGCATGCCGCTCGGGCAGGCCTATGTCGCCGCGTGTGCCTGGCTGTTCTCGGCGAGCTGGTGCTATGACATCTACCTGGTGTGGCGCGACGGCGGCTATCCGGCAACCTGGCTGGCCAACCTCGGTGCCTCGTCGACGCTGTATGTCACCGCCGGCATGCTGTGGAACCTGGAGTGGCGCGCCGGCCGCGGCGTGGTGTTCGGCTTCATGCTGGACGGCTGGCCCGCGCCGGCGG
>DAIOGL010000371.1:0-2344 GCA_036745235.1 Sulfuritalea sp. | reverse complement strand
GCAGGCGGATGCCGCACAGGCGCACGCAGGTCCGCGCGATCGCGCCGACGAAGCGCCAGCGCCGTTCGATGCCGGGCAGCAGCAGGATGCCCGCCACGGCAGGCAGCACCAGCAGGCCATAGACGGACCATGCGTAGCCGCCGTAGACCAGATCCCCGCCCCGCCGCAGGGCGGCGATGCCAGCCTGCCGGAAACCGGCCAGACCCAGCCGCACGACTTGCAGCCAGAGCGCGCGACCGCCGGCGCCGAATCCCTCGCCGCAATACACATCCCGCGTCGCCGAGCGGCGGATCTTGCCGCTCGAGGTCTTCAACACGGCGTGCGGCGGCGCCAGCACCACGTCGTCGGGCGGCGTGCCGAGCAGATCCACGGTCAGGCCGTTGATGCGCCGGATCAGCTCCTGCCGCGCCGTTACGCCAGTCTCGCGGCTTTCGGCCACCACCACCAGCTTCTCCGTACCCTGCCCCGCCACGGCGACGCCGAACACGGCGACGCAGCCTCGGCGCACGCCGGGAATCGCGCCGACCGCTTCTTCCAGCTCGTAGGGATAGAGATTGCGCCCGCCGCGGATAATGGTGTCCTTGATCCGCCCGGTGATGACGATGTCGCCGTCGGCGAGATAGGCAAGATCGCCCGAATCGAGCCAGCCGTTGCGGATCAGTTTTGCGCTGGCCTCCGCGTTGCGGTAGTAGCCGCGCGTTGCCGACGGACCGCGGAATTCGAGGCGGCCGACGCGGCGCGGCGGGAGTTCCGCACCCGCGTCATCGACGATGCGCACCTCGTGACCCGGCAACGGTATGCCGCAAGCCACCATGTGCAGCGCATTCATGTCGTCGTCCGATGCCGGCAATGCCTCGCCGGCCGCCAGCGGTTCGCGCTGCACGCGGTCGATCAGCGGTCCGCGGCCGGGCGGTGAAACGGCGAGCCCGACCGAGCATTCGGCCAGGCCATAGACCGGCGCCAATGCCTCGCCGCGCAAGCCGTAGGGCCGGAATGCGGCCGCGAACCGGGCCAGGGTCTCCGCCCCCACCGGTTCGGCGCCGTTGGCGGCGTAGCGCCAGGAACTCAGGTCGAGCCCTTGCAACCGCACCGGATCGAGATGCCGCAGGCAGAGTTCGAAAGCGAAGTTGGGTGCCGCAGTCACCGTGCCGCGGTGCCGGTGGATGGCCCATAGCCAGCGTTCGGGGCGCGCCAGAAAATCCAGCGGCGACATCAGCACCAGCGGACAGGCATGGTAGAGGCTGCCCAGCCAGGCGCCGATCAGGCCCATGTCGTGATACAGCGGCAGCCAACTGACGGTCACGTCCGCCGGCGTCAGCGCGACGGCCTGGCCCCAGGCGCGGATGTTGGCCAGGAGGTTGCCGTGATCGAGCGTCACGCCCTTGGGATTGCCGGTGGAGCCGGAGGTGTATTGCAGCAGGGCGATGTCATTGGCGCCGGCCCGATGGTCCGCCGCCGGCGCAGCCGACTTGCCCGCGTCGCGCAATTCGTGGGGCGTCGTGACCTCGCGCAGGCTGGGCACCAGTCCCGAAAGAATGCGCGCCACCATTCGCGCCGCATCGAAGGTGATCAGTGCCGCGGCTTCGCAGTTTTGCAGAATGCCGGCCTGGCGGCGCAGGTGGTCCTCGATCTGGCCCGGCCGCGTCGGCGGGTAGATCGGCACCGGCACCGCACCGGCGAGCAGGATGCCGTAGAAGCTGTGGAAGAATTCCAGCCCGGTCGGCAGCATCAGGGCCACGCACTGGCCGGGAACAATGCCGATCCCGCGCAGGCCGGCGGCAACCTGCCGCGCCGTTGCCAGCAGCGTCGCGTAATCGAGCGTATCGGTCTCCGTGGCGGTGCGCTGAAACAGGACATGCGGCCGCTGCGGATGGCGGCGGGCATGCCACTGCAATACCTCGACCAGCGTCGCGGCGCTGTCGGGGCGGCCTTCCTCGACAACGTCCGGGGCGCGCCAGGGCGTCCCCGCGCCGATGCCTTCGAGCGCCGCCGGCGGCGCACCGGCCGCGAGGGCTGTGAGCAGGTCGCGCGGGGTTTCGGCCGAGCCCAGCACCTCGTCGTTCAGGCGGACACCGAAAGCCTGCTCGACGCGCGCCAGCAACTCCACCCGCGCCAGGCTGTCGAGCCCGAGGTCCTTGTCCAGCGCACTGTCGAGCCCCGCCTGCGAGCGTGCGCCGGGACGCACTTCGGCCGCCAGCCGGTCTACGATGGACAGCAGTTGCGCCGCTTTATCAGGCGCTGAAGCCACGTCCATGTGTTCAGTCGCCGTAGCTCCAGCGCCGACTCTCACAGAGCTTGTGAAGAAATCGTAGCGAGCGGGCCGCAGCGGGGTGCGGCCGGAGCG
>DAIOGL010000370.1:0-2354 GCA_036745235.1 Sulfuritalea sp. | reverse complement strand
CCGCGCTGAGTTGGTAACCGTGGCTGTCGAAGCCGGTGACGCGGGCGATTTCCTGCACGCGGCGCGCATTGCCGCGACCGGCGATGTAGACGATGACGTTCACGGCCTCGGCGATCAGGGCGCGTGGTGCGGTCACGGCAACTTCGAGAATCAGTTGTTCCAGCCGCAGTAATGCACCCGCTGCGGAACCGGCATGGACGGTCGCGATGCCGCCCGGATGGCCGGTGCCCCAAGCCTTGAGCAGGTCGAGCGCTTCGGCGCCGCGCACCTCGCCCACGACGATGCGGTCCGGCCGCAGCCGCAGGGTCGAGCGCACCAGCTCGGCCATGGTCACGACGCCCGCGCGGGTGCGCAGCGGGACGTGGTCGAGCGCCGTGCATTGCAGCTCCACAGTATCTTCGAGCACGATCACGCGGTCGCCGGTGGCGGCGATCTCGTCGAGCAGGGCATTGGCCAGCGTGGTCTTGCCGGTGCTGGTGCCACCCGCGATCAGGATGTTCTGGCGTTCGCGCACGGCTGTTCGCAGGAAGGCCGCCTGCGCCTCGGTCAGGATGCCGTCGGCCACATAGGTGTCGAGCCGGATCAGGTTGACTGCGCGCTTGCGCAGCGCGAACACTGGCCCCGGCGTCACGGGCGGCAACGCGCCCTCGAAGCGTTCGCCCGTTTCGGGCAGTTCGGCGGATAGCAGCGGCTTGCCCGCATGCACTTCGGCACGCACATGGGCGGCGACCAGTCGGATGATGCGTTCGCCATCGGCGGGCGTGAGGCTGACACCCAGCGGCTCGCGCCCAGTGCTCAGTCGATCGATCCACAGCGAACCGTCGGGGTTGAGCATGACTTCCACCACGTCGGGGTCGTTCAAGGCTTTGGCGATGTCTGGCCCCATCGCTGTGCGCAGCATGCGCACGCGACGTTCCAGTGCCAGCGATGCCGACAAGCCCTGATCGCGCGGCGGGTTGCTCATGACGGTGCTCCCGCAGCTTCATCGGTAGGCGCTGCGGCGTGATCGTTTTCTTGCTGGCCGAAGAACTGGCTGGGGTCGGGCTGGATTTCCTCCACCACGTCCTTGACCAGGCTGCGCCCGCGCAGCAAATGCCGACCGAGTTGTTCGATGAATTGCTCGAAACGCGCGCGGCCCTGAGCGCGTGCCGCTTCCTGATGCGCTTCCGGCACCGGCGTGCTGACGGTAAGGAAGTAGCGCACATAGAGGGCCAGCGTCTCGATCAGGATGTTCTGATCTCGCTCCAGCTTGTCGAGCTGGCGGGATAGTCGATCCAATCGCTTGGCGATGGCGGCTTCGCGCTGGTCGCCGGAGTCGGGCGACAGGAACGAGGCCAGCGCGGCGGCGATAATGGAGGACTTGGACAAGCCCTTCATGGTCGCCAGCTCGTCGAGCCGCTTGGCGTGTTCGTGCTCGATGAAAAGGTTCAGGCGTGTGCGGCTCATAGGGATATCCCGTCATCAGGGTCAAGTGCGGCTAGCCGCGCCGTGCGTAGCAGGCGTGGATCGAGCTGGGTGGGCAGCGACAAGTCGTCGTCATCGAACAGGCCCAAGTCGTCCATTGCGTGTTCTGGTTCCGGCGTGAATACGACTTCGGACAGTTCCGGCTGCTGCTGGTGGCCACCGTCGTCGATGGCACCGCCGTGCGCGGGGATCACCAAGCCGAGAATCGGTGCGGTGGGTAGCGCCAGTCCGGTCCAATCGTCAGGCCGCAATGGCGGTGCATCGGCGTAGTGCCCGAGTTGCAATAGCGGCGGTGGCTGCATGCGCGTCTTGAAATTCGCATCCAGGTAGTAGCGAATTTTTTGCGCCTTGATCGGTGGATGACCGGACACCATCACCACCTCGTCGTCGGGCGGCAGTTGCATGACCTCGCCGGGCGTGAGCAATGGGCGTGCCGTCTCTTGCCGCGATACCATCAAGTGACCGAGCCACGGGGCCAACCGATGGCCCGCATAGTTGCGTTGTGCGCGCAATTCGGTTGCGGTGCCCAGTGCTTCTGAAATACGCTTGGCCGTGCGTTCGTCATTGGTGGCGAACGCGATGCGCACATGGCAGTTGTCGAGGATGGAGTGGTTTTGGCCGTAGGCCTTGTCGATCTGGTTGAGAGACTGCGCAATGAGAAATGCGCGCAGTCCGTAGCCCGCCATGAAGGCCAGCGCACTCTCGAAGAAGTCGAGCCGACCCAGTGCCGGGAACTCGTCGAGCATCAGGAGTAGCTTGTGGCGGCGGGCAATGCCGTCCGAACCGTCGAGTGATTCGGTCAGGCGTCGGCCGATCTGGTTGAGAATCAGGCGGATCAGCGGCTTGGTGCGGCTGATGTCCGACGGCGGCACCACCAGGTACAGCGACAC
>DAIOGL010000369.1:0-2371 GCA_036745235.1 Sulfuritalea sp. | reverse complement strand
TTCCAGAAGACCGGCCACAGCCCGCGCATCGCGCTGATGCTGCAGCAGGTGGCGGCCATGGAGGTGACGGCGACGCGCTCGGAGGCCGAGGCCCTGATCCTCGAAAACACGCTGATCAAGAAGCTGGCGCCGAAGTACAACATTCTGTTCCGCGACGACAAGTCCTATCCCTACATCGGTCTTTCCGGCGGCGAGTTTCCGCGGCTGTTCTACCACCGCGGCCCCTTCGAGAAGAAGTCGCAGTACTTCGGTCCCTTTCCCAACGGCCTGGCGGTGCGTGAGAGCATCCAGCTGATCCAGAAGAGCTTTCTGCTGCGCACCTGCGAGGAGGCCGTGTTCGCCCATCGCTCGCGGCCCTGCCTGATGCACCAGATCAAGCGCTGCAAGGCGCCCTGCGTCGGCCTGGTGTCGAGGCAGGACTATGCGGCCGATGTGCGGCTGGCCGAGATGTTCCTGCGCGGCAGGCACTCGGAGGTGATCGATGGCCTGACGCAACAGATGGAGGCGGCCGCAACGGATCTGCGCTTCGAGGAAGCCGCCGCCTTGCGCGACCAGATCCGCGCGCTGCAGGCCGTGCTGCATCGCCAGTACGTCAGCTCGACCAGGGACGCCGACGTGGACATCATTGCCGCGGTGGTCGAGCGCGGCAGCCTGTGCGTCAATCTGGCCATGGTGCGCGGCGGCCTGCATCTGGGCGATCGGGCTTACTTCCCGCAGGCGGCGGCCGAGGCGGAACCCGCCGAAGGCCTGACGGCTTTCGTCGCCCAGCACTACGTCGAGCAACCGCCGCCTGCGCGGCTGATTCTGAGTCCCTGGCCGGTCGAGGACCTGCCCGAAAGCCTGAAAGCCGGGCCGCCGAAGAACGAGATGGAGCGCGCCTGGGTCGAGATGGCGACGACCAACGCGCGACTTGCGGTACAGGCCCGCTGGCAGGCCAAAACCCGCAGCAGCGGAAGGCTGGCGTCCCTGCAGGAGGCGCTCGACATGCCCGAGCCGCCGCGCCGCATCGAGTGCTTCGACATCAGCCACACCATGGGTGAAGGCACCGTGGCTTCCTGCGTAGTCTGCGTCGATGGCGCGATGAAGAAGAGCGACTATCGTCGCTTCAACATCGAGGGCATCCAGCCCGGGGACGACTACGCCGCAATGCGCCAGGCCCTGACGCGGCGCTACGAGAAAGTCGCCACCGGCGAGACCGTGGCGCCCGATCTCGTGCTGATCGACGGCGGCAAAGGCCAGCACCGGGTGGCGCGGGAAGTGTTTGCCGAGCTGGGCCTCGACCATCTGGCCAGCATCGGCGTAGCAAAGGGCGAGGAGCGCAAGCCCGGCCTGGAAACGCTCTTCGTCCATGGACCCGCCGGCCCGCGTGAGCTGCCGCTACAATTGGCAATGGACCATGCGGGCTTTCACCTGATTCAGGAAATTCGCGACGAGGCGCATCGTTTCGCGATCGTCGGGCATCGGGCGCGGCGCGCCAAGGCGCGCGGACGTTCGAAACTGGAGGATGTGGCAGGTGTGGGGCCGGCGCGACGGAAGAAGCTTCTGGCGCAGTTTGGCGGCCTGGATGGCGTAAAGGCGGCTACCATTGAGGACTTGTGCCGCGTCGATGGAATCTCGCGGCGTCTGGCGGAAGAAATACACAAAACCCTGAGATGACATGCCGCTGAACATTCCGAACCTGCTGACCTGGGCGCGCATTCTCCTCATACCGCTGGTGGTGGGCGTCTACTACCTGCCGCTGACTATCGCCGACCAGAACCTTGTGGCGACGGGCGCCTTTCTGGTGGCGGCCGTGACCGACTGGATAGACGGCTGGCTGGCGCGCAAGCTGAACCAGACCTCGGCCTTCGGTGCTTTCCTCGATCCGGTGGCGGACAAGCTGATGGTGGCCGCCGCACTGGTGGTTCTGGTGCGGCTCGATCGTGCCGATGTCATGCTGGCCTTCATCATCATCGGTCGCGAGATCGCGATTTCGGCCTTGCGCGAGTGGATGGCGAAAATCGGCGCGGCGAAAAGCGTTGCCGTATCCCTGATCGGAAAACTGAAAACCATCGCGCAGATGACGGCGATTCCGATGCTGTTGTGGGATACGCCGATCGGCCCGATCGACATCCATCTTCTCGGCACCTGGGCGCTCTGGATTGCGGCAGTGCTGACCCTCTGGTCGATGATCTATTATTTGCAGAAGGCGTGGCCGGAAATCTCGGCGCGCAGTCGTTGACACATCGAAAGCGGACGCTATAATGCGCGCCTGTTCTGCGGGAGTAGCTCAGTTGGTAGAGCGCAACCTTGCCAAGGTTGAGGTCGAGAGTTCGAGACTCTTCTCCCGCTCCAGAATCCCAAGGGAAAGCGTTTCGGCGCTTTCCCTTTT
>DAIOGL010000368.1:0-2386 GCA_036745235.1 Sulfuritalea sp. | reverse complement strand
CACGCGCGGAACATGGCGCAGCAAACGCTGTACTCGGTCGGGTCGACCAAAGGCAGGGAAATTCGCCAATGGCTCGGCGATCGCCTGATGTTTCTGACCGAGCCCCCCAACGGCATCATGGTCCGGAGCCTCAATCACCTGCTGAAGCACCCTGAATCCGAAGCTGCCACTCGTGAGCTGGCGGCCCGCTTTCGTCATATGCATGCCGCGATTCCCGAGATCTCCTCGATCTGGCTGTACGACCTCGAGGGCCATCCGGTCATGGGCAGCAAAGCCGCCCATTCCCTGCTCGATGCGCTCCATCGCGAAGATATGCGTCGTGTGCGCGAACTGCGCCGGGCCGGCTTCATCGATCTCCATCGAGTGGACGGCGCAACAGGCAATGTCGTGCTCGACATCCTGGTACCCCTGATCAGCGGGCCTGAAGAAAGTGAAGTCGTGATCGGCTACGGACTCTTTGAAATCGACCCGGTGCAGCAGCTCTATCCGATACTCGGCCGCTGGCCTGTATCCAGCACCACTGCCGAGAGTGTCCTGGCGCGACGCGAAGGGGCGGATGTGGTCTTCCTCAATCCCCTGCGCCACAAGGCGGCACCCCCGCTGAGCCTGCGCCTGCCGGTCGATACACCGGGACTCATTTCAGGCAGGGCGCTGCGCGGCGAAGGTGAAGTGCTGGCCGGCGCGGACTACCGCGGCGCGCCCGTGCTGGGCCTCGTTCTCGAGATCCCGGAGACCGACTGGCTGCTGATCAGCAAGATGGACGAAAGCGAAATCTATCAGGAGGCTCGACGCGATTTCGTCTGGATTACTGCCGTCAGCGTGCTCTTCCTGGCCCTGCTTCTCGCCCTGGGCCGCGTCATCTTCGCCACCTTGCGCGCGCGGGCGCGCGAGGCGCGCTACCGTCTGCTCGCCGAGAGCGGCAACGACATGATCTGGCTCTACGATCTGGCCGCGCAGCGCTTTACCTACGCCAGTCCGTCCGTCGAACGGGTGCGCGGCTATACCATGGCCGAATCGCTGCAACAAACCCTGCAGGATGTTCTGACGCCGGAGTCCTACCGGACAGCCCAGGCAGAACTGCCAAAATGGCTGGCGTCCTCTGCCGCGGGCAACACGTCCGACCGCACCCGGACCTACGAGTTCGCCCAAACGTGCAAGGACGGCAGGACGATCGAGACCGAGGTCGTGGTGACGCTGATTGCCGATACGCAGGGCCGGCCCACCCACCTGCAGGGCATCACGCGCGACATCACCGAGCGCAAGCGCGCCGCGGACGAACTGCGCAAGTTCTCGCTGGCCGTGGAGCAAAGCCCGGAGAGCATCGTCATCACCGATCTCGACGGCAGCATCGAGTACGTCAACGAAGCCTTCGTCCGCGCCACCGGCTACACCCGGGAGGAGGCGTTCGGCCGGAACCCGCGCCTCCTTCAGTCCGGAAAGACGCCCAAAGCCAGCTACCAGGAGATGTGGGCCAACTTGACCCGGGGATTGCCGTGGCGCGGCGAACTGCACAACCGGCGCAAGGATGGCAGCGAGTATCTCGAACTGGCCAGCATCAACCCCATCCGCCAAGCCGACGGCCGGATCACCCACTACCTCGCGGTCAAGGAGGACATCACCGAGCGCCGCCGCATCGAGGAAGCGCTCGCCGAAAGCGAAGAAAAATTCCGCAACATCTACGACACGATCAACGACGCCCTGTTCATCCACGACGCCGAGAGCGGCCGCATTCTCGACGTCAATGCCAGCGCCTGCCGGTTGTACGGGCGCAGCCGCGAGCAGATGGTCGGCCTCGATATCGGCGAGTTCAGCGCCGACGGCGTTCCGCTGGCCCGGCAAACCGCGCGGGAGCGCCTCCGGCTGGCCCATGAGCAGGGATGGCAGGCATTCGACTGGCAGGCCCGCGACAGCGCCGGTCGGCAGTTCTGGGTCGCGGTGAATCTCAAGAGGCTCGATCTCGGCGGCGGGCAGCGGGTTCTGGCCGTGGTGCGCGACATCGACGCCCGCAAGCAGGCCGAGGAAGACTTGAAGCGGGCTTACGCCGAGGCCAAGGCGCTCAACGCCAAACTGACGGAAGCGCAGAACCAGCTGCTGCAATCGGAGAAGATGGCCTCGATCGGCCAGCTGGCGGCCGGCGTGGCCCACGAACTCAACAACCCGATCGGCTTCGTCTCCTCCAACCTCGGCTCGCTGGAGAGCTATCTGAAGGACATTTTCGCCATCATCGCGGCCTACGAAGCGGCGGCGGCCGCTCTCCAGGCGCCGCCGCTCGAGGCCGTGCGCGCGCTCAAGGCGCAGAAGGACTACGAGTATCTCAAGACCGATATCGTCCAGCTCATGGCCGAATCGAAGGACGGCCTGAATCGCGTCGCCAAGATCGTGCGCG
>DAIOGL010000367.1:0-2391 GCA_036745235.1 Sulfuritalea sp. | reverse complement strand
AAAATGTAACCCATGTCCTTGAACCGATCTGTTACCGATGTGCTTGACTCGTACAGGGCGCGTTTCTTTGGGTACTTTCTTGCCGCGCAGCAAGAAAGTATCTCGCCCGCCGGGGCGAGTCCCGGCATCTCCCTTGGAGGGGAAGCCTTAGAAGTCGGCGCTGGCGATACGGCGATCCAGATCGTCATGGAAAGCAATTCGAGCTCAAATCAATCGCAGCGTGACGAATTTGCAATGCGTGACAGGTGAATGGCGCCGACAATTGCCGCCGGAGTATCATTCCCCAAGCATACGGAGGGCACACCATGAAGGCATCGCCAAGCAAAGCTGTCGTCTTGACCGGGGCGGTCGTTTCGGTCTTTCTCAACATCCCGGCGGCATTAGCCGCGCCGGAAGCGGCGACGCCGGCGGCGCAGGCCTGGATCGATGTGGCGACATTTTCCGGGATGGGCATGCCGATGGGCGGCATGGCGGGCATGGGCGGCGCGCTCGGCGGCTTGCTCGGCGGCAAGGGCGGTGGTGACGGCAACAGCTTCGGCAACACGCGGACCATGAGCGCCGGGCGCTGGGTCGACGTGACGGTTCGCGCACGCGCTACGCCGAGTCTGGACGAAGCCCAGCAGGCGGTGCCCGAAGGGTTTCTGAGCCCGGCTTTGGAATTGCGGACGCCGAAGAATGCCCCGCCTCCCTCGCGCGATGACGAGGAGGTGAAGCACGAGCCTCCGGAAAGGCCCAGGGGGCGCATGCTGCTTTACTGGGGCTGCGGCTCCGGGATTCGTCAGGGCCAGCCGCGAGTTCTCGACATGGCGACGGCATCCGCCGGCGACTACGGCAAGTTCTTTGTCGCGCGCAGTGCGACCCAGCGCGGCGCGCACAGCGCCGCCGGGCGTCCGGTGTGGCCCAGTTCGGCTGACAGCCGCATGGTGCCGGCGACGGCTTCGCTGGTCGGCGAACACGCGTTTTCCGGCAAGGGCATTCCCGACGGTTTCCGTTTCAAGGTGCCGCCGGCACAGGACCTGATGCCGGCATTGACGCTGGAACAGGCCGAGAAGGACGGGGTCACGGCGCTGAGCTGGAATGCGATAGCCACCGCGCGCGCCTATTTCGTTTCGGCCATGGGCAGCAACGGCAAGGAAGACATGGTGATGTGGACTTCCAGCGAACTGCCGGACACCGGCTTCGGCCTGATGGATTACCAGACCAATGCCGCTGTCGATCGCTGGCTCAAGGAAAAGGTGCTGCTGACGCCGGCGACGACCAGTTGCAGCGTCCCCAAGGGGATCTTCGGCGAACACGGAGGCATGCTGCGGCTGATCGCCTACGGCGACGAGTTGAACCTGGTGCATCCGCCGCGGCCGAAGGACCCGAAGGCAAAGTGGGACCCCGTGTGGGCCGTCAAGCTGCGCGTCAAGGCAGTCACCAACGGCATGCTGGGCATGTCGGGCGCGGGCCAGGAACGGGGCGATGCGCGCCGCGAGCGGACCAAGACCCAGGATGAGGGTACGCAGGGCCTGCCCTCACTGCCGCAGCCGGTCGAGTTGCTGAAGGGGATTTTCGGCCGCTGAGCTGACCTCGGCCGGCCGGGCCGGCGCGTGCAAGGGCAGGGACTGTCCGCGGTCGAAAGGCGGCGCGACACTGCTCCTGCCCGCCGTAATCCGCTATCCTTTCACCCATGCAAGTCGTTCTCATCAGCGGCCTTTCCGGTTCCGGCAAATCCATCGCGCTCAACGTGCTGGAGGATTCCGGCTACTACTGCGTCGACAATCTGCCGGCGCCGCTGCTGTCCGATCTGATCGGGCATCTGCGGCTTGAGGGGCACGACCTGGTCGCGGTGGCGGTGGACATGCGCGGCGGCTCGAGCATTGCGGCGCTGCCGCCGCAGTTGCGCAATCTGGAAGCTCAGGGTGTGCTGCTGCGCTTCGTGTTCCTCGATGCGCGCACCGATGTGCTGATCCAGCGCTTTTCAGAGACCCGCCGCCGTCATCCGCTGGCCGGCGACGACGTGACGCTGGAAGAGGCCATCGCGCGGGAGCGCGAGGCGCTGGAGATGCTGGCCTCGCTCGGCCACCATATCGACACCAGCAGCCTGCGGCCCAATTCGCTGCGCGCCTGCATCAAGGAGTTCGCGGCGCTGGACGAGCGCAGCGGCCTGACGCTACTGTTCGAGTCCTTCGGCTTCAAGAACGGCATACCGCTCGATGCCGACCTGGTGTTCGACGTGCGCTGCCTGCCCAATCCGCATTACGACCCCGAACTGCGCCCGCTCACCGGGCGCGATGCGGCAGTGATCGGCTTCCTCGAAGCGCAGCCCGATGTGGCGCGCATGGAGGCGGACATCCGCCGCTTCATCGGCGACTGGCTGCCGGCCTATGTCCGCGACAACCGCTCCTA
>DAIOGL010000366.1:0-2408 GCA_036745235.1 Sulfuritalea sp. | reverse complement strand
GGTGGTGGCGCGCAAACCATCGACCTGAATTCGGCTCCCCGCATCCGCAGCCCCGGTCGCCAGCGCCTTCGCGATGGGGTGCTCGGAGCCGGTTTCGAGCGCGGCCGCCAGCGCCAGTGCGCGCGCGGCGTCGCCCCGCAACGGAACCGTTTCTACCAGCGTCATGCGGCCCAAGGTCAGCGTGCCGGTCTTGTCGAAAATGAAGCGGTCGGCACGTGCCAGGGCCTCGATCGCGTGACCGCGCGTCACCAGAACGCCTCGCGCGGCCAGCGCGCCGGTTGCCACCGTCAGTGCCGCCGGCGTCGCCAGGGACAGCGCGCAGGGACAACTCACCACCAGCACGGCGACGAAGATCCACAGCGCGCGCGAGGGATCGATCCACCACCAGGCGAGAGCCGTCGCCACCGCCAGCACCAGCAGGGCAACGATGAAGTGCCCGGCGACGCGATCAGCCATTTCCACCAGATGCGGCTTTTCCGCCGCGGCGCGCTCCATCAGGCGCTGGATGGCTGCCACGCGCGTCGCCTCGCCGACGCGTTCGACGCGCATCACCAGCGGGCTGGCGGTATTCACGCTGCCGCCGATCAGCGCGTCGCCGACGGCCTTGGGCACCGGGCGGCTCTCGCCGGTCAGCAGCGATTCGTCGGCCGCGCTTGTCCCGTCGAGCACACAGCCGTCGGCCGGAACCGTCTCGCCCGGCTTGATCTGCACCGCGTCGCCGGCGCGCAACTCGGCCACCGCAACGCGCTCGCCCGCCGCATCGGCGCTGCTGCAGGGCCATGCCGCCAGACGCGTGGCGAAGGCCGGAATGGCGCGGGCCAGCGTCTCGACGCTGCGCGCTGCCTTCTGCCGCGCCATCATTTCCAGGTAGCGGCCGGAAAGCAGGAAGAAGACGAACATGGTGACCGAATCGAAATACACCTCGCCGGCCGCGATCAGCGTGGCCCACACGCTGGCCGCAAAGGCCGCGCCGACGCCGAGCGCCACCGGGACATCCATGCCGACGCGATGCAATTTCAGGTCGCGCCAAGCACTGGCGAAAAACGGCGCAGCCGAATATCCGATCACGGGGACCGTCAGGATCAGGCTGGCCCAGCGCATCAATTGCTCGATGTCCGGCGTCATGTCGCCGTGGGCCAGATACACCGGCACCGCGTACATCATCACCTGCATCATGCCGAAGCCGGCGACGAACAGCCGCCACAGCGCAGCCTTGCGCTCCTTCTGCGCCAGCTGTTCGGAGCGCCCGATGTCATAGGGATGCGCGTGATAGCCGATGGCGGCGATGGCTTCGAGGATCGCCGACAGCTTCGTCACGCGCTCGTCCCAGCGCACGCGAGCGCGCCGCGTCGTGTAGTTGATGTCGATCGCGGTGACGCCGGGCTGGCGGCGCACATGCGACTCGTTGAGCCAGACGCAGGCGGCGCAGGTGATGCCTTCGAGGATCAGTGCCGCTTCGCGTTCATGCTCCCCCGCCGCGCCCTCGGCGCGGCGCACGAAGTTCTTCTGCACGTCGGGATGATCAAACAGGCCGAAGTCGGCCAGCACCTGCGGCAGCGCCTCGCGCGGACTTTCCGGCAACGCGTCGCGATGCCGGTAATAATCGGTGAGGCCGTTGGCGACAATGGCCTGCGCCACGGCCTGGCAGCCTGCGCAGCACATGGCTCGCCGCTGGCCGTCGATCTCCACCGGGAAATCGACGCCCGCGGGGATAGGCAGGCCGCAGTGGTAGCAGGGCTCCTTATCGGCCATGGTCAGGCCGGATGAGTCACGGCGTCAGGTGTTGGGAAGAAATCGCCCCCCAAGGGGACTTCCTTCGGGCGTAGCCGCGGGCCGCAGCGGGGTGCGGCCGGAGCGCAGCTACCGGAATGTACGTCTCTGTACATGAGGATAGCGAGCACCGCCCAAGCCCCGATCCGGCTCGCGCAGTAGATTTCACTTCGGCGCCATGCGGATGGCGCCGTCGAGGCGGATCACCTCGCCATTGAGCATCTCGTTCTCGACGATGTGCCGCACCAGTGCGGCATACTCGGCCGGCTTGCCCAGGCGCGACGGAAAGGGAACCATCTTGCCCAGCGCATCCTGGACTTCCTGCGGCATGCCCAGCAGCATCGGGGTCTCGAAGATGCCGGGGGCGATGGTCATGACGCGGATGCCGAAGCGTGCCAGCTCGCGCGCGATCGGCAGCGTCATGCCGACTATGCCGCCCTTCGACGCCGAATAGGCCGCCTGGCCGATCTGGCCGTCGTAGGCCGCCACCGACGCGGTGCTGACGATCACGCCGCGCTCGCCCGCTTCATTCGGCTCGCCCTTGGCCATGACCTCGGAGGCAAGGCGAATCATGTTGAAGCTGCCGACCAGATTGACCGTGACGACCTTGGCGAACAGGTCCAGGGAATGCGGGCCGT
>DAIOGL010000365.1:0-2416 GCA_036745235.1 Sulfuritalea sp. | reverse complement strand
GCCGGACTGGCCTCGCCGACGGTCGGCCTGTTGCAGGATCTGATTGCCTGCCCCGGCGGCGACTACTGCGCCCTGGCCAACGCGCGCTCGCTGCCAATAGCGGCGGCGATCCAGGAGCGCTTCGCCGATCTCGATTACCAGCACGACATCGGCGAATTCGCGCTCAACATCTCTGGCTGCATGAATTCCTGCGGCCATCACCACCTTGGCGCGATCGGCATTCTCGGCGTCGATAAGAATGGCGAGGAATGGTACCAGGTCACTCTCGGCGGCCGCCAGGGCACGGATGCGCGCATTGGCGAAGTGATCGGCCGCTCCTTCGCTGCCGTCGAAGTGCCGGATGTGGTTGAACGCCTGATCGGCGTCTATCTGGCCGCCCGCCACGCCGACGAACGCTTTATCGACACCGTGGACCGGCTGGGTTTCGAGCCTTTCCGCGCAGCAGCCTACCCCAACACCCATCAATCAAGGAGGGTCGCAAATGCTTAATCAATCGCCGCGGCAAATCATCAAGGAACGCCGTCTGCAGGACGACACATGGAAAGTGGTGATGCCGGTCGACGGCCAGCCGGCGTTCGACATCTGCCTGCCGGTCGGTCCCCTGCTGGTACCGCTCGCCGTGTGGAAGGCACGCAAGTCCTGCCTGATCGCCCGCGAATACGAACACGGCACGCCGCTTGGCATCTGGCTGGCGCCGGAGGACGATCCGGCCGAAATCGCCAGCGACATCGACGACTTCACTGTGATCGCGGTGCATTTCCCGAAATTCACCGATGGCCGCGGCTACTCGACGGCTCGCCTGCTGCGCGAGCGCCATGGCTACGACGGCGAGCTGCGCGCCTTCGGCGACATCGGTCGCGACCAGATCTTCTTCCTCAATCGCGTCGGCTTCGACAGCTTCGTGATCGGAGAGGGACGCAGCGCAGAGGATGCCCTGACGGGATTCGACGACTTCCCTGAAACCTATCAAGCCGGTACCGACCTGCCGATCCCACTTTTCCGCCGCCGCGCGGCCTGACGAGACCATCATGATTCGCGAATCCCTGCCCGATCTGGCAAACCCCGAATTGGTCGACGCCGTCGCCGAAAAGGCCGCGCGTGCCACCACCCTTCTGCGCAACATCGCGCGCGACTACGCGCCGGTGGTCTTCGCCAACAGTCTGGGTGCCGAGGACATGGTGCTGACCGACCTGATCTGGCGCGAGGACATCAATATCGGAATCTTCTCGCTCGATACCGGCCGCCTTCCGGTTGAGACGTACGCGTTGATCCATGAAGCGGAACGCCGTTACGGCCGCAAGCTGGCGATCCATTTTCCGCGCCATGACGCGGTTGAAGCGTACGTCCGGGCACACGGCAGCCACGGCTTCTACGACTCCGTGGAAGCGCGCAAGGCGTGCTGCCATGCGCGCAAGGTCGAACCGCTGCAACGCGCGCTGGCCGGCAAGGGCGCTTGGGTGACGGGCTTGCGCGCCGCACAGTCACCCACCCGCGACAAACTCAAGCTGATCAGTCACGACCCGGCGCACAATCTGGTCAAGGCCAGCCCCTTGGCCGATTGGAGCGAAGCCGAGGTCTGGGTCTATCTGCGCGCCAACAACGTGCCCTACAACCGCCTGCACGACCGCAACTATCCGAGCATCGGCTGCGCCCCGTGCACCCGCGCCATTCAGCCCGGTGAAGATGGGCGTGCCGGCCGCTGGTGGTGGGAAAGTCCGGACACCAAGGAATGCGGCCTGCATCCGGTCGACGGTCGCCTGCAACGTATTGCCGGGCACGGAGTCAAGGCATGAGCGCCTTGATGCTACGGCAGCATGCGACGCTGTCGCATCTGGACTGGCTGGAGTCCGAGTCCATCCACATCCTGCGCGAAGTGGCCGGGCAGTGCGCGAATCCGGCGTTGCTGTTTTCCGGAGGCAAGGACTCCCTTGTCCTCCTGCGGCTCGCGGAAAAGGCCTTTCGCCCGGGGCGCTTTCCGTTCCCGCTGCTGAATATCGATACCGGGCACAACTACAGCGAAGTGACGGATTTCCGCGACTCGCGCGCCTGCCAGCTGAACGAGCGACTGATCGTGCGCTCGGTCGAGGGTTCGATGCGGCGCGGCACCGTAGTGCTGAAATCGCCCGGCGAATCGCGCAACAAGCATCAGTCGGTCACGCTGCTCGAAGCGATCACGGAGTTCGGCTTCGATTGTTGCATCGGCGGGGCGCGCCGCGACGAGGAAAAGGCCAGGGCCAAGGAGCGCATCTTTTCCTTCCGCGACGAATTCGGCCAGTGGGACCCGAAGAACCAGCGGCCGGAACTGTGGGATCTCTACAACGCGCGGGTACACAAGGGCGAGAACATCCGCGCGTTTCCCATCTCGAACTGGACCGAACTCGACGTGTGGCAATACATCGAACGCGAGAGGCTCGAG
>DAIOGL010000364.1:0-2427 GCA_036745235.1 Sulfuritalea sp. | reverse complement strand
ACCGGCATTCAACGCCTGGCCTGCGGCGGCGGCTGCTTCTTCAACAAGTTGCTGCGTGCGGGACTGCTGGAGAAAGTTCCCGCCACGGGCATGGAGCTCCTGCTGCCGAAAAAGTTGTTGCCCGGCGACACGGCGATTTCGCTGGGTCAGGCATGGGTCGCCATACATCTACTGGAGCACAAATGACTGCCTATCCCCCGACCCCTTTCCCAAGGAAAGGGGCGACCTCGGTTCAGCCGCTACGCGTCTTCCATGTTCTTGTCTTCACCCGCCCTTGGGGCGGCCCGGCGGGAGGCTGACATGTGCCTCGCGATTCCCGTCAGGGTCATGGAAGTCGGCGCTGGTGACACGGCGATTGTCGATCTCGGCGGCGTCAGGAAGGAGATCTCGCTGGCCCTGCTGGCCGATGTGCAGGTCGGCGACTACGTGATCCTGCATGTCGGCTATGCACTGACCAAGCTCGATCCCGAGGAAGCGGAAAGGACGCTGGCCCTCTTTGCCGAACTTGCCGGGGCGGGCGCATCGGGGGCAACTGCCGCGCCGTGAAGTACATCGACGAGTTCCGCGACGGCGAACTGGCGAAGAACCTGGCGGCGAGCATTCGGGCCGAGGTCGCCCCGGGCCGCAGCTACAGTTTCATGGAGTTCTGCGGCGGCCATACCCATGCCATTTCCCGCTATGGCCTCACCGACCTGCTGCCGCCCGCAGTGCACATGGTGCATGGCCCCGGCTGCCCGGTCTGCGTGCTGCCCATCGGCCGCGTCGATATGGCGATCGACCTGGCGCTGAACCACGGCGTGATCCTCTGCACCTACGGCGACACGCTGCGCATTCCGGCCTCCGACGGCTTGTCGCTGATGAAGGCCAAGGCGCGCGGCGGGGATGTGCGCATGGTGTATTCGACCATCGACGCGCTGCAGATTGCGCGCGACAATCCGGAGCGCGAGGTGGTGTTCTTCGCCATCGGCTTCGAGACCACCACGCCGCCCACGGCGGTCGCGATCCAGCAGGCCGGGGCCGAGGGTCTGAGGAATTTCAGCGTGCTCTGCTGCCATGTGCTGACGCCGTCCGCGATCAGCAACATCCTCGAATCGCCCGAAGTGCGCCAGTGGGGCACCGTGCCGCTGGACGGCTTCATCGGCCCGGCGCATGTGTCCACGGTGATCGGCAGCCGGCCCTACGAGTTCTTTGCCGAGGAATACCGCAAGCCCGTCGTCATCGCCGGTTTCGAGCCGCTCGACGTGATGCAGGCCATCCTGATGCTGGTGCGGCAAGTCAATGAAGGTCGCGCCGAGGTCGAGAACGAGTTCTCCCGCGCCGTGAGCCGCGACGGCAACCTGAAGGCGCAGGACCGCGTCGCCGAAGTGTTCGAACTGCGCCGCGAATTCGAATGGCGCGGCCTGTCGGTGGTGCCGTATTCGGCGCTGAAGATCCGGCAGAAATACGCCGCCTTCGATGCCGAGCGGCGCTTCAAGCTCGACTACCGCTCGGTGCCGGACAACAAGGCCTGCGACTGCGGCGCGATCCTGCGCGGCGTCAAGAAGCCGCAGGACTGCAAGCTGTTCGGCACGGTATGCACGCCGGAGAATCCGATCGGTTCCTGCATGGTGAGTTCGGAGGGCGCCTGCGCCGCGCATTACAGCTACGGGCGTTACAAGGATATGCATTAAATGGCTAAGCAACTATCGCAGGGCCGTCCCAAGAAAGTTGCATACCCCCTTGGGGGGTGGCGCGCAGCGCCGGGGGCTCACCAATGGTGAAAAGAGGTTACGTCCGTCCGCTGGATCTCAAGCAGGGCCGTGTCGACCTGACCCACGGCTCGGGCGGCCGGGCCATGGTGCAGCTGATTGCCGAGCTGTTTGCGAAGCATCTGGGCAACGAATATCTGGGCCAGGGCAACGACGGCGCCGTCATGCCGGCGCCGACTGTTGACGGCCGTGCCGGACGCATCGTGATGTCCACCGACTGCCACGTGGTCTCGCCGCTGTTCTTTCCCGGCGGCGACATCGGCTGCCTTTCAGTGCATGGCACGATCAACGATGTCGCCGTGATGGGCGCCACGCCGCTGTACCTCGCAGCCGGCTTCGTGCTCGAAGAAGGCTTTCCGCTGGCCGATCTGGCGCGCATCGTCGAATCCATGGCGCGTGCCGCGCACGAGGCCGGCGTGCCGGTGGTGACGGGCGACACCAAGGTGGTCGAGCGCGGCAAAGGCGACGGCGTCTTCATCACCACCACCGGCGTCGGTGTGCTGCGGGATGGCGTCGAACTCGGCGGCAGCCGGGTGCGGCCGGGCGATGCGGTGATCGTCTCCGGCTCGATGGGCGACCACGGCGTGGCGATCATGAGCAAGCGGGAGAACCTTTCCTTCGATGCGCCGATCGAATCCGACACGGCAGCGCTGCATGGCATGATCGCCGCTATGCTCGC
>DAIOGL010000363.1:0-2455 GCA_036745235.1 Sulfuritalea sp. | reverse complement strand
CAGCAGCACGCTCATGCCGTCGGCCGGGCGGGCGGCGTCCTCGCGGGCCGTGGTGCGGCAGAGCAGGACCATCAGGTCGCTGTGCTCGGCCCGGCTGATCCAGACCTTCTGGCCGTTGACGACGTATTTGTCGCCCTTGCGCAGCGCGCTCGTCGTGATCTTGGTGGTATCGGTGCCGGTGGTCGGCTCGGTGACGGCCATCGATTGCAGGCGCAGTTCGCCGCTGGCGATTTTCGGCAGGTACCGGTTTTTCTGTTCGGCCGAACCGTGGCGCAGCAAGGTGCACATGTTGTACATCTGGCCGTGGCAGGCGCCCGAATTGCCGCCGGCGCGGTTGATCTCCTCCATGATGACCGACGCTTCGGTCAGCCCCAGGCCGGAGCCGCCGTACTCTTGGGGGATCAGTGCCGCCAGCCAGCCGGCCTTGGTCAGGGCATCGACGAACGCCTCGGGGTAGGCGCGCGCCTCGTCGACTTTCCGGAAATACTCGCCGGGAAATTCTGCACACAGGGCTCGCACTGCATCACGAATGTCTTCATAGGGATCTTGCTGGATAGGCATTGGAATCTCGTCAGGGTATCAGTTGTCGGAAAGCGTGGCTTCGGCCTGCATGGCCAGTTCGCCGCGCGTGTTCTGGGCCCACAGGTGCACCGTGCGGCCGTCGGGATCCGGGCGCCCGCAGACGGTGAACGGTTCGATGTCGAACAGCGCGCCGACCGCGCGGAAGGAAAAGGCGCTCATGCGCGCGGCGGGCATGTTGCGTTGCAGCAGGTCGGCTAGCAGCGTTGCGATCAGCGGGCCGTGCACGATCAGTCCCGGATAGCCTTCGACTTCGGTGACGTAGCTGCGGTCGTAATGGATGCGGTGCCCGTTGAAGGTCAGCGCCGAATAGCGGAACAGCAGCACCGGGTCGGGCGTGATGGTGCGGGTCCAGGCGGCGTCGCGCGGCGCGCTTTTCGGCGCCGGCGCCGCGCTGCCCGCTTGCGGGAAGGCGCGGTAGACAATGTCATGCTCTTCGGTGACGCAGGTAGTGCCGCCCTGGGCAAGCTCGTGCGCGACCGTCACGAACGCCAGGTCGCCGCTGGCGCCGGTTTTCGCCGTCACGCTTTGCACGCGCGAAGTGCGGGTAGCGACCACGTCGATCGCCAAAGGCGCCAAAAACGCCAGCCTGCCCCCGGCCCACATGCGCCGCGGCAACGGTACCGGTGGCAGGAAGCCGCCGCGCTGCGGGTGGCCGTCCGGTCCCAGTTCGGACTGCGGCGCGGCGCTCCAGAAGTAAATCCAGTGCCACAACGGCGGCAGCGGCGCCCCCGGCGCGAACGGGAAGGCGCGGTCCAGCGTCGCCGCCAGTGCAGCGGCCTGGCGCGCGTCGACCAGAGCATTGGCCGATTCAGTGTTTCCTACCCACTGCTGCAACAAGGCGGTATCGAAGGCATCGGAGATCATGGTGGCCGCATACGTCAATTGGAAGGATTCCAGTGTGGTCCAGCCGCCGTATTGCCACAATCTGCATTTTTTGAAGGGGGGGTGCGATTTCGATGAAGCGCGCGCCAGCAGGTAGAATCAGCTTACTGAAAAAGGGAGTCCGCTTATGCTGTTTGATCTCACCGATCTGCGTTTATTCATTTTTGTCGCCGAGCTCAAGAGCCTGACGCGCGCCGCCGAGCGCATGCATTTGTCGCTGGCAGCGGCCAGCAATCGCGTCAAGGAACTCGAGTCGCGCTTTGGCATGCGCCTGCTGTACCGCGAAAACAAGGGAGTGATGTTGTCGCCGGCCGGCGAGACCCTGCTCGCGCACGCGCAGCAGTTCATGCAGCAGCTGGAACGCCTGAAAAGCGACATGCAGCAGTACAACAACGGCATCAAGGGGCATATCCGCATCTTCGCCAACACCACCGCCGTGACCGAATTCATGCCGCAGGTGCTTGGCGCGTTCCTGACCGCCCATCCGCAAGTGAACGTGGCGCTCGAAGAACGGCTGAACCACGATATCGTGCGCGGCGTGCAGGAGGGAACCGCGGATATCGGCGTGGCGGCCGGGCCGGTGCAGGGCCAGGGCGTGGAAATCGTCAATTTTTCCACCGACCGGCTGGTGTTGGCCACTTCCCTCAATCACCCGCTTGCACAGGCGGCAAGCGTCTCGTTTGCCGACACACTGGACTATGCCCACGTCGGCCTGCATGAGGGCAGCACATTGCAGCACTTCCTCAACCGGGTTGTGTCCGACAGCGGGGAACACCTGAATTTGCGGATCCAGGTCAGGGGCTTCGATGCGATGTGCAGGATGGTCGAATCGAATGTCGGCATCGGCATCCTGCCGCAGTCGGCCGGACTGCGGCACAGCCAGTCGATGAAACTGGCCTTGGTTGAACTGCGCGATCCGTGGGCCGTCCGCGAACGCAGCGTCATTGTGCAGAAGCTCGACACCTTGCCGGTCTACGCACGCGAACTGGTC
>DAIOGL010000362.1:0-2479 GCA_036745235.1 Sulfuritalea sp. | reverse complement strand
CTGAGTTCGGAATAATAGACATGGACGTTGCTCATGTCCGTTTTGCCTGAAGACAGCCTGCGCAGCAAAGTCTCGATTTCACCATGGCGTCCCGCGTCCGTGGCGAACACCTGAATGAACCAGCGGTCATCCGGGAGTTTCTCCAGCCAGGCATGCCCGGTCTGGAGGTATTCGAGGGTCAGCGGTCCGATGCTTGGTTTGGTCGCGTTCGGCGGCAGTGCCGCTGCGGCGTATCCGGGCTTCGCGGGGGCCTGCGCGGGAGACGCTGCAGCGGGCGGAGACGGCGTGACCGGGGACGAGGGCGTTGCAGCGGCGAGCGTCGCAGGCGGCGGGGCCGGAGACCGGGGTGGCGTGCTGGCGGGCGCCGATGGCGTGTCGGTTGCCGGCGGCGTGGCCGGTTCGGCACCGATCGCGGCGGGCGCCGCGATCGCCGTTGCCGGGGCGATCACCGTTGCCGGGGCGCCATCGGCGCGCAGCGCGGTCGACATCCAGACGATGGCCGCCAGCGCCGCGAGGGCGAGCACGGCCGCGATCCAGAGGGTCTGTGGCTTTCGAGCCGCCTTGCCGCCATAGGTGGCATCGCTGAACTCGCAGTCGCGAATGGCGGCCCGTATTTCTTTCGGACCTATCTGGTGGCTGCCCGCGGAAAAGGCTGCGAGCAGGCTCTTGTCGGCGAGGATGTTGATGCGCCGGGTGAGTCCGAGCGAACTTTGCGCGATCATTTTCAGGGCCGGCGCGGAGAACACGCTGGGGCCGCGATAGCCGGCCGCGCGCATGCGGAAATCCAGATAGTGGGTAATGTCGTCGCGCACCAGGGGTTCGAGGCCGAAGTTGTGGGTGATGCGCTCCTTCAACTGCCGCATGTCGGGACGGGCGAGAACATCGTTCAACTCGGGTTGTCCGAACAGCACCAGTTGCAGCAGCTTGTTGCGGTTGGCTTCGAGATTCGACAGCAGGCGGATTTCCTCGAGCGTTTCCACCGGCATGGCGTGGGCTTCGTCGATCAGCACGACCACTTGGCGGCCCTCGCCGAAGGACTTGATCAGGTGATCCTGCAGGGCACGCAGCACCAAGGAGGAGCGGGCACTTTCCGGCACGTCTAGACGCAACTCGTCGGCGATGGCGTAGAGGATGTCGTCGCGCGAAAGCGACGGGTTGGCCAGGTAGATGATGGTGACGTTTTCGGGCAGACGTTCCATCAGCACGCGACAGAGCATGGTCTTGCCGCTGCCGACTTCGCCGCTGACCTTGACGATGCCTTCGTCGTGGGTGATGGCGTAGATCAGCGCATCGAGCGTCGCGCCGCGATTGGCCCCGTCGAAGAAGAAGTCGGTGTGGGGCGTGATGCGGAAGGGCGGTTCGTTGAGTCCGAAGTGTTCCAGATACATTTTGTCGGTCAGGCCATCCTGTCGCTTGTCACTGGCCGGCGCGCTTCTCGCGCGCCAGCGTCTCGATGCGATTGTAAAGCGTGGTGCGGTTTACCCCGAGCAGCCGGGCTGCCTGGCTCATGTTGCCATGGGCGAGCTGTTGGGCGGCCTCGACATAAGCCTCCTCCCAGCGGCGCAGCGTGGCGTCGAGGTCGAAGTCGTGGCGGCTCTGGATGTCGTTCAGGGCAATCGCAACGAGCTCGGCCTGGCCCGCAAGAGTCGGTGCCGGCAGGACGCCGACCGCAAGCGATTCATCGCCGAGATCGAGTTCCGCTTCGAGATCATGAACGCCCACCTCCTTGCCGGCGAACTTGGTCGTCAGGCGGATCGCGATATTGCGCAGTTCGCGGACATTGCCGGGGAATCGATAGGTCAGGAGACGCTCTGTCGCGTCCGCGGTGAGCCGGAACGGCGGCAAATCAGCCTGGGCTGTGTAGACGGCGCGGAAATGTTCGAGCAGACGGATGCGGTCATCGCCGAGATCTCGCAGCGGCGGTATCGCGACCGTAAATACCGATAGCCGGTGGTAGAGGTCGGCACGGAAGCGTCCCTCGCGAACTTCCTTCTTCAGGTCGCGGTTGGTTGCGGCGACGATGCGTGCGGACGAACGCCGGGCGAGAGTTTCGCCAATGCGCTGGAATTCGCCGTTCTCCAGCACTCGCAAAAGCTTGGGTTGCAGGTCGAGGGGAAGCTCGCCGATCTCGTCGAGAAACAGCGTGCCATTCGAAGCGTCCTCGAAGTAGCCGGCCCGCGGCCCGCTGGCACCGGTAAAGGCTCCCTTGCTGTGGCCGAACAGCGTGGCCTCCACCAGGTTGGGCGAGATCGCGGCACAGTTGAGAGCCAGATAAGGTTTTGCTGCGCGCTCGGACAGTCGGTGCAAGGCGACCGCTGCCAATTCCTTGCCGCTGCCGGACTCGCCTTCGATCAATACAGGGAAGGGAGAGTCCGCGAACTGCCTGAGTTGCGCGCGAAGCTTTTGGAGGGGGGCGCTCTGCCCGATCAGCCCATCCTCGATTTCTGTCGATGTGTCTCTAAAAGACAACACTCGGCGA
>DAIOGL010000361.1:0-2484 GCA_036745235.1 Sulfuritalea sp. | reverse complement strand
GGCCAGATTGCAGCCGGCGGTGCCGAACGAAAACACGCTGGAACCGGGATAAAAATGGTTGAGCGGCTTCTTCTCGATCGGGTCGATGCAGAACCCGGAGGACCGCCCATATGTAGTCAACACCATCTGGTTCTCGGCGCGGCCACGGACAAAACAGGCCCCGCGCTGCCCCTCATGGAGCTTGCAATCGCGCGGGCAAATATCGCACTGCAGGCGACCGTCGTCGAGCACGTGCCAGTACTTTGCCGGGTGGCGCTGGTCGCTTCCGATCGGTTCATCCATGGCGGCGGGGAGCTTCCCTTCTCCTGTCAGCGCGTCCAGTGTACCCGCAGCAGATTCTCATCGGGCTTGAGGTGGAATTCGAGCTCGCCCTGATAGGCATGATGCACCGCATCGCCGATGCCGCGGGCAAGATGGGTATCGGTGGTCGTGACCAGTACGGCGTCCTTCTGCTCTTCGACCGCCATGATGCGCTTCAGCGGGTGGGCCTGCCGTTCGCGTTGCTCATGATGATTCACCAGCTTCATGATCTCGTCGCGATGAGCCGCGAAAAACGGCCCGCCCAGGCTTACGAAGCCGGCGGGATAGTTGTCCTTGACGCGATGGCAAGCCGGGCAGGTTTGCTGGTGGGCATCCTTCGGCGCATCCCCCCAGACCCAGCGGCCCATGCGGAATATTGCGCCGCACTGCGGGCAAACCGTTGGTTCGGCCAGCTTGCCCTTGAGCTTGTAGGCATCCGGGGCCTGTTCCTGGAACAGGTGGTCGCGGCGAACGGGGTGAAAACCGGGGGCGATTGTCTTGCTGTTCATGATGGATTTCCTTTGCTTGCAGTTTGCGATTCAGGGCTTCGCATGGCGCAATCACATCCAGTTTTTATGATGGTCTCAACCAGGCGAGAAAGCCAGCCCAGCGCGCCGAATGGACCCAGTCTAGGTGTTGCGTCGGGGCTGTAAATACCGGTGTCGCGGTATTCCGGCTAATGGATTCGTGGTATTTGCCGCCGCAGGTGGCGATCCACCCCAAGGCGTCCTGAAATGAGGCGGCCCCGTGCCCGGATTCGCGTCGACCCGGAATGAATTTCCCTGGAGTTCGCAGCATTGACCAGCCGCCGGAATGCCGAGGTATAGTTGCCGCGTTGGCTGTTGCTGTCGAGGGCGGCCTGAAAGGGAGTGCGTCGGCCCTGTTGGCGACCCTGAAATGAGAAAGAGGAAGCCCGTGACAGCCAGAAAGATCGCCAGGAATGTTCCCGCAACGGGCGCCGAGCAGACGGAAGCCGCGGTAGTGGCGTTTCCTGTCGTCGGCATCGGCGCCTCTGCCGGAGGGCTCGAGGCGTTTGAAGCGTTTTTCCGCGCCTGCCCGGCAGACACCGGCATGGCCTTCGTGCTGGTGCCGCATCTCGATCCGGGCCACGCCAGTCTCCTGACCGAAATCCTGCAACGCTCGACCGCCATGCCGGTGGTGGAAGCCATGGATCAGGTTGCGGTCGAATCCAATCACGTCTATGTCATTCCGCCCAACCGCGAAATGGCCATCCTGCATGGCGTGCTGCAACTCTCCGTGCCCGAGCAGGCGCGCGGCCAGCGCATGCCGATCGATGCCTTCCTGCGCTCGCTGGCCGAGGACCAGGCGGAAAGCGCCATCGGCATCATCCTTTCCGGCACCGCCACGGACGGCACGCTCGGCCTGCGCGCCATTCTCGGCGCCGGGGGCATCTGCATGGTGCAGGAGCCGTCGACCGCCAAATATGACGGCATGCCGCAAAGCGCCATCGCGGCCGGCTACGCGACCCATATTCTGCCGGCGGAGAGCATGCCGGCGATGCTGGTCGAGCTGACACGGCAGTCCGCCTACCGCCACAAACAGGCACCCATCACATCAGGCAAAGCCGTAAGCGGCATGAACCAGATCCTGCTGCAGGTGCGCAGCAGCACGGGTCACGATTTTTCGCACTACAAGAAGAGCACCATCGGCCGCCGCATCGAGCGCAGGATGGCGCAGCACAATATCGAAGACCTGGCGGTCTATGCGCGCTACCTCAAGGAGCACCCGGGCGAGGTACAGGTGCTGTTCAAGGAACTGCTGATCAATGTCACCAGTTTCTTTCGCGATCCGGAGGCCTTCGTCGCGCTCAAGCAGGACATCCTGCCGAAGATGCTGGCGGACAAGCCCGAAGGCTACGTGTTCCGCGTCTGGGTGGCGGGTTGTGCGACCGGTGAGGAGGCGTATTCGATCGCCATGCTGCTGCGCGAACACATGGATGAAAACCACCGGGAAGTCGGTGTCCAGATCTACGCCACGGACCTCGACGATGACGCCATCGCCGTTGCGCGTGGCGGAAGCTATCCGCCGAACGTGGCCCAGGACATCACGCCGGAGCGATTGCGCCGCTTCTTCGTCAAGGACGATGCCGGCTACAAGGTCAAGAAGGACATCCGCGAGATGGTGGTGTTTGCCGTGCAGAACGTCATCAAGGACCCGCCATTC
>DAIOGL010000360.1:0-2485 GCA_036745235.1 Sulfuritalea sp. | reverse complement strand
CCTGAATCGCCAGACAGGCTTCCGGCCGGGTCAGGCGCGCAACGCCGATGCGCTCCTTTAGGTTCAGTGTCGGTTCGGGGTCCTTCTCCTTCGCCTTCAGGATGGGCGCCGAGGCAAGGGACGCCCCCTTGCGCACACCGAGGAAGGCCGGCTTCTTGTACACCAGCGCGCCGGTCGGACAGGCGAGGATGCATTGCACGGCATCGCAGGAAAAATCGCAGGCCTGCTCGCGCGCGTCGATGTAGGGCACGCCGACACCGATGCCATCGACCAGGTCGGCCAGCTTGATGGCCTGCACCGGGCAGACCTGCACACACTGGCCGCACTTGATGCACGAAGCCAGAAAGTCCTTTTCGTCCAGCGCGCCCGGCGGCCGCAAGCGCTTGGTCCGGGCGTAGACCAGAGGCAGGAATCCCGAGAGGGCGGCGCCCATGACTCCGCCGGTGAGCAATACGGTGCGCAGCCAGCGACGGCGCGCCTGCTGCAAGCGCTCGCGCGAAGGGGGCGGCTGGGCCGCAATGGGTGGTTTCGACTCGCTCATCCTGTCACCTTTGGTGCCACAAACTCCAGTCTGGTGCCGGGCGGTCTCTCTTGCCAATCATAATGCCCTCCCGGCTTCGGGGCGCGACGGCTGGTGAAAACGCGGGCGTTCGTCCCGCAACTGCAATTCCGGAGCGGAAAACGGCGCCAGCCGCTCAAGGAAATCCAGCAATTCCATGACCGGCGAAAGCTTGAAGAAACGGGCGGCGGGAATCTCCATCCAGATTTGGTCGGCATAGGCGAATTGCTCGTGCGGCGTGTCGCCGAATCCGTCGCCGTCACGGTCGAAACCCTGGTAGCTGTCGAAGAAGTTGCCCGCCCACTTGTTCTGGTCGCCCTTGCCGCGTCCAGCCTGGAAGATATCGGTCAGGTTGCCCTCAAAGACATTGTCGTTGAGCACGTTGCCGCCAAGCTCGCTGGTCAGTTGCACGGCAATGCCGTTGTAGGCGAAGCGGTTGCGATTGAATCGGATGGTGGTATCGGGCTGGAAGGGTGACAGGTCGGAACCGACGCCGACGGCGCTGTAGATGATCTCGTTGTCCTCGATGAAGATGTTCGAGGCCTCCTTGAAACCCAGCGCCATACCGGTGGCGCCGGTGGCGTGGGAGATCAGGTTGTTGCGCGCGCCGCCGCCTTCCGAGTACATGAAGTAAATGCCAACCGCGTTGTCGATGAAGCGATTGCTCTCCACGATATTGTTGTTGGCGAACATGAAATGGATCGAATAGCGGCTGCGACGTCCTTCGTTGCCGCGATAGATGTTGCGGTGGGAATACCAGGCCACCATGTCGCGCGAATCGGTCACCAGGTTGTTCTCGATCAGATTGTTGTTGCTGTACCAAAGGCGGATGCCGTCACCGCGGACGCCCAGATCGCGCGGTTTGGAACGCACCTTGTTGCCGCGCACGATGTTGTTGTTCGATTGCTTCAAGTCGATGCCGAACAGGCAGTTGTCGATCACCAGATTTTCGATCACGTTGCCGTGGCCGCGCACGTCGAGGCAGGAATCATCGGTATCGTGCGAATCGCCGGAACCCGTCAGATGCAGGCCGCGCAAGACGGCGCCATCAGTTTCAAGCGAAAACACCGTTCCCCTGTCGCCGGCATCGATCCTGACCTGCCCGCCGCCTTCGATGATCAGGGGCTTCTTCATCACCACCGGACCCGAATATGCGCCGGGCGGGGGACGCAGGACCGATCCGGCCGGCGCCGCATCCACCAGGTTCTGAAAGGGCGTCAGGCCGTGGATGCGCTTGTCGCGTTCGTAAAGCGGAAAGGTCGGTTTGGGGCGGTCGATCGTGGCCCGTGGCGCAGTCGACAGATCGGCCGTCGCCCCAAGTTTGCCGGATGTCTCGCCGATACCGACAACATCACTTACGCCTTGCGCCATCACGAGCAGCGAGAACGCACCGAGCGCCAAGCCCGGCGCGATCCTGCGCCAGCGCGCCATGTCAGTTCCCCGTTGGCTCGCGCATCTGCCTGCGACGCAGCAGCAGCGCCATCATCAGGCAGCCCGAAGCCAGCAGCAGTAGCGCATAACCCCAGTATGGATAGGAAAAGGTCGAGAACTGCGCTACCTTGCCTTCGCCAAACACCGTAGGCATGAAGGGCTTGACGGTGAAGGCACCCCAGGGATGCATGTTGTGGCCGAAGAACCAGAGCCAGCCTGCATAGTCGATGACGAAGAACACAGGCATCAGGGCGGGAACCAGTGCCAGCAACAGGGCGAAGCCGCGGATTTTCCAGACCCCCAGCAGGATGATCGCCATGGCCACCACCAACCCGGCCATCGATATCTTGGTGGCGAGTACCAGGTTGGCTTTCCATTTGTCGAGCACTTCGGGCTGATTGAAGAAGGTGCTCGCCTCATGGTAATAGTGGGCGGCGAAGGTATCCAGTTGGCCCATCACGATCTGGTCGACCACCATCCAGATGGCGACCCCGG
>DAIOGL010000359.1:0-2523 GCA_036745235.1 Sulfuritalea sp. | reverse complement strand
ACCTCAAGCACGAAGCGGCTGCCGACATAGGCCAGCAGCAGCGCGGCAAAGCCGGCCAGGGTCCAGCGCAGTGCCACGCGGCCGCGCCAGCCGCGCAAGTGACGCCCGGCCAGCAGCGCCGCGAAAATCAGCCACGACAGAATGGCGAACACCGTCTTGTGATTGAAGGTCAGCGCCTTGCCGAATAGGGTTTCGGAGAAGAACACGCCGGAAATCAGCGTGAATGTGAGCAGGACGAAGGCGACATGGATCAGGCGGAACAGCAGCTTCTCCATCGTCAGCAAGGGTGGCAGGCCAGCGAGGAACGGCGAGATGCGGCCGCGATGCAAACTCTTCTCGGCGGTCGCCATCAGCAGGGCGTGCAAGGCCGCCAGGGTGAACAGGCTGTAGGCCAGCATGGCCATCAGGAAATGCAGGCGAAACGCCGCGGAGCCGGCATTGGTCAACACGTGGGCCTCCGGAAACAAGGCTGGCAGCAATGCCGCGACGGCTGCCGCAGGCAGGCCAAGCACCTGCAAACCGTCCATGCGGGCGTAGAAACTCTCGATCCAGTACAGCGCAATCGCCAGCCAGAGCATCACCGATAGCGCAATGGCGAAGCCGAAACGCATGCTCTCGCCGTCGAATATCGCCATGCGCAGGCTGACGGCGTGTGCCGCCAGCGCCACCAGCAGGAGAATGCGCTCGGCGAGCTTGAGTCCTCCCGCCGGTTGGTCGAGCGCCGGTCCGCGCCAGCGGGTGCGCCAAAGATGTACCGCGAGGCCGGCATACAGGGCTGCGGCCAGCAGATGCATTAAGATTGCGGGCATCGGCGAAGTCTACACCAAGCCTCCTATCTCTTTCCGTATCCGACCCCCTTCCACCCATGCTAGATAACCTTACCCAGCGTCTCGGCCGTGTCGTAAAAAACCTGCGCGGACAGGCGCGACTGACCGACGACAATATTTCAGACATGCTGCGCGAAGTGCGCATGGCGCTGCTCGAGGCCGACGTCGCCCTGCCGGTGGTCAAGGACTTCATTGCCCGCGTCAAGGAAAAGGCGCTCGGACAGGAAGTCATCGGTTCGCTGACGCCCGGCCAGGCGCTGGTCGGCGTCGTGCACCGCGAACTCACCGATCTGATGGGCGGCGCCAGCGTCGGCCTCAATCTCGCCACGCAGCCGCCGGCGGTGATCCTGATGTCCGGCCTGCAGGGTGCGGGCAAGACCACGACCACGGCCAAGCTGGGCAAGTGGCTGAAGGAACGGCAGAAGAAGAAGGTGCTGACGGTCAGCTGCGACGTCTATCGCCCCGCCGCCATCGAGCAGTTGAAAGCCGTGTCGGCCCAGGCCGGGATCGACTTCTTCCCTTCTTCCGGCGAGCAAAAGCCGGCGGACATCGCAATTGCCGCACTGGATCACGCCAAGCGTCATTACTACGATGTGATGTTCGTCGATACCGCAGGACGTCTCGCCATCGACGAAGCAATGATGGCCGAGATCAAGGATCTGCACGCCCTGCTGAAGCCGATCGAAACCCTGTTTGTGGTCGATGCCATGCTCGGTCAGGATGCGGTAAATACGGCGAAAGCCTTCAACGAGGCCCTGCCGCTGACGGGTGTGATCCTGACCAAGCTCGACGGTGATTCGCGCGGCGGCGCCGCGCTGTCGGTGCGCCACGTCACCGGCAAGCCGATCAAGTTCGCCGGCGTCGGCGAAAAGTTGACGGGACTCGAAGAGTTCCATCCGGAGCGCATGGCCTCGCGCATCCTCGGCATGGGCGACATCCTCGGCCTGGTCGAGGAGGCCCAGCGCGGCGTCGATCAGGACAAGGCGCAGGAATTCGTCAGGAAGATGAAGTCGGGCAAGGGCTTCGACCTTAACGACTTCAAGGACCAGATCGGCCAGATGAAGAAGATGGGCGGCATGGCGGCGATGCTCGACAAGCTGCCAGCGCAGTTCAGCGCCATGGCGCAGAAGGCCGGCGGCGGCATGGAGGACAAGACGGTCCGGCGTCTCGAGGGCATCATCAACTCGATGACGCCGACTGAACGCAGCAAGCCCGAGATCATCAAGGCCAATCGCAAGCGCCGCATCGCCACCGGCGCCGGGGTGTCGGTGCAGGAAGTCAATCGCCTGCTGAATCAGTTCGAGCAGACGCAGAAGATGATGAAGCAGTTCTCCAAAGGGGGAATGCAGAAGATGATGCGCGGCATGAAGGGGATGTTGCCGGGCATGCGCTAAGGCGCATGCCCGGCAACATCCCTGCTGGGAATTGGTGGGCCCCCAACCCCTTCCCTCGGGGAAGGGGTGACCAAGTGGTTGCTTGCCCTCGGCAAGCAAGTGAATAAACCGCTCGCCGTGCCGCCAGCGCCGACTTTCAGGGCCGCCGCCGAAAGCAGGGGCTATCGCGGTCCGATCACCCGCGGCCCCCAGGCCCACTGCTTCTCCCAGGCCGCCAGCACCATCCTCGGATATTCCGGCATGCCGAGGCTGCCGTTGTAGCGCCCCAGGGCGCGGTAGAGATCGCCTTTTTCCATGTCCAG
>DAIOGL010000358.1:0-2524 GCA_036745235.1 Sulfuritalea sp. | reverse complement strand
CCACCACCCGCGCCGGCATGCTGACCAACCCGCTGCGCGACCGCTTCGGCATCGTCGCCCGGCTGGAGTTCTACACCCCGGAAGAGCTCGCCCTGATCGTGCGGCGCTCGGCCCACCTGCTCAACTGCGACATCGTCGACGACGGCGCGGCCGAGATCGCCCGCCGCTCCCGCGGCACGCCGCGCATCGCCAACCGCCTGCTGCGCCGGGTGCGCGATTTCGCCGAGGTCAAGGCCGACGGACGCATCACCCGCGAGGTGGCCGATGCCGCGCTGACCATGCTCGACGTCGATCACCTCGGCCTCGACGTCATGGACCGCAAGCTGCTCGGCGCCATGCTGGAGAAATTCGGCGGCGGCCCGGTGGGCCTGGACAATCTCGCGGCCGCCATCGGCGAGGCGCGCGACACCATCGAAGACGTGCTCGAGCCCTACCTGATCCAGCAGGGCTACCTGCAGCGCACGCCGCGCGGCCGCGTGGCGACGGCGAGCATCTGGAAGCATTTCGGGCTGCGCTCGCCGCAGAAAGCCAGCCAGGAGCTCTGGAACGAATGACAGCGCGATAATCGACATCCGTGAGGCGCAGATCACGGATCAAGGCCTCTCTCGAGTTCGCCGCCACGGGCACACAAAATGGACATCGCACTGCTGGATCCTGGACTGCAAACCTCCGCCGGGCATCATCTCGACCTCGATCTCGCGATCATCAGGGAGTTGCAGCGGCGCGGACACCGGGTATCGGTCTTTGCCCACCGGAAGCTCGATGCCCGCGCCGCGGATCAGCTGAAATCGGCTGACCGGCTTACCCCGCTGTTTCGCGTCACGCCTTATCGCACGCCCGGCCTGATCGAGCCCGAACTCGTTCCCGCGTTTTTCGACCCGCTTTCGGGAAGCCTGTCGCTTTTCATCGACGGCGCAAAGGCCGTTGCGGAAGATCTCGGGACGGTCAAGGACTTCGATCTGTGGCTGTGGCCATCCCTGTTCGCCAGTCACCTGCTGGCATGTGCCGGGGCATCGCCGGCGACACGCGTGTCAGGCTGCATCCATGTCGATCCGGAGTTCAACCTGCTGAACGGCCGGGCCTTCTGGCGCTATGCCTTCACCCGGGCAATGGACGCGGGAATGCCGTTTCATGCAGGCGTCCTGACGCCGGAACTCGCAGCCGCGTATGCGGGCGTTTGCCCGGAATCCCCGCCGCAGCTGTGGCCGATCTTCTTCGACGGCGTGGTGCCGCCGCCACAGCGCAACAAGATGGCGAGGATCGGCTTCTTCGGCCACCAGCAGCGCCCGGAGAAAGGCTACAGCTTCATCTCGCCGATCGTCGCCAGGCTGCTCGAATCCGGCTATCAGGTGATCCTCCAGGACAGCGGCGGCTCGATTCCGCCCGGCAGCCACGAGCGCCTGGAAGTCCTCGGATACGTCGAGGATCTCGGCCAGCAGATTCGCCGCTGCGATCTAATCGTGGTTCCCTATCATCCGAAAGCCTACGGAGCGAGGGGCTCGGGCATTGTCTGGGAGGCCATTGCGAACGGCATTCCGCTGGTGGTTCCGGACAAGACTGCGCCCGGCAACCTGGTCGCCGCCCTGGGCTGCGGGCGGCTGTTTGGCGAGTTCTCCGTGGAAAGCATTCTCGACGCCATCAGGATCGCACACGCCGAATACCGGGTCGTCAGTTCGCTCGCCTGCGTCGCGGCGCAGCGCTGGGCCGGCCGCCAGGGCATTCGCCCCTTCGTCGACCAACTGCTGTCCGCGCCGCAGCCCTGAACGGGCAAGGCCGGCCGCAGCGCGGCAGACTATCTCGAAGCTGCAGCGTCCAGGAGTTTCCCCTGCGCCTCCAACTCCTTGTGAGGATGGGTAACGGCAAACGTCAATGCGTCGTTCGGCAGCGCATTGCGCCAGTACGAACCTATCTCGGGATGCTGTACGAGAGGGAAACCCGCCGCATCGACCGCCCACGAAAGGACATAGTCGTCGAGCATCGACCCCCTGCCGGCGACATGCTCGCAATCGGCACAGCGCACCCATCCGGCGCGGGCCTCGACGACGCACCGCTGGTGCGACAGCACACCCGACGCAAGGACGCCTTCGACAACTTCGCGCGTGAAGCCGATGCAGCCCCCCTGGATATTCGGGGGATGGCGGATGCGGTCCCTGAACGCTTCGCTCACGGTTTCCAGGGTGCCGAAGGCGCATGCCGGCTCCGGAAGCCAGCGGAAGCGCCGCCAGATTCGCGTATCGGGATCGATGCGGAAATAGAATCGCTCGTTCCCGCGCAAGGCCTGTCGAAGCATTCGCTCGACGTAAAGATGGCTGGAGGAAAAGGCCATCAGATGCTCGCCGCTCACGAGCTCGGCCCGGAATCCGGCGGCCAGCTCCGCGTAGCGGGCCAGATTCGCATGATCCCCGTCCACGAGAAGCACGACCCGCGAATCCGGGTAGTGCTTCCTGAGATGCTGCAGGCAGGCCGCCGGATGGCTCTGGTAAAGTTGAATGCACCAGGCGATGTCGCGATCTGCCGGCTCGAC
>DAIOGL010000357.1:0-2579 GCA_036745235.1 Sulfuritalea sp. | reverse complement strand
GCAGGATCACCCGCTCATGCAGTACCTTGTTGTGCAGCATGTTGTGCAGCATCGCACGCGGCACGCCGTCGGGGCGCGTGGTCATGAAGATGCCGGTGCCGGCGACCCGATGCGGGCCGCCGTATTGAAGGCTGGAAAGGAAGGCATCGAGCGGGATGGAATCCTGCTGGAGCTTTTCGTAAAGCAGGGCGCGTCCCTTCTTCCAGGTCGCAAACAGGGTGAAGATGCCGAGGCCGACCGCCAGTGGGAACCAGCCGCCATCCAGCACCTTGATCAGATTTGCGGAGAAGAAGGCGAAGTCGACCACGATGAACAGCGCCAGGAAAAGGCCCGCCTGCAACCAGTTCCAGTTCCACAATGCGCGCACGACGACGAACGCGAGCAGCGTGTCGATCATCATGGTCAGGGTGACGGCGATGCCGTAGGCGGAGGCCAGATTCGACGACGACTTGAAGCCGAGCACCAGGATGATCACGGCCAGCAGCAGCAGCCAGTTGATGTTGGGAACGTAGATCTGGCCTTTTTCGCGCTCCGAGGTGAACTTGACCTGGATGCGCGGGCAGTAGCCCAGCTGCATGGCCTGGCTGGTGAGCGAGAACGCGCCGGAGATCACCGCCTGTGAGGCGATGACGGTGGCGGCCGTCGCCAGCGCGACCATCGGATAGAGCAACTCCTCCGGAACCAGCATGAAGAACGGATTCTTCACGGAGGCCGGGTGATCGAGAAGCAATGCACCCTGTCCCAGGTAGTTCAGGTAGAGGCAGGGAAACACATATCCCAGCCAGGCCCATTTGATCGGTCGCCGGCCGAAATGGCCCATGTCGGCATACAGCGCTTCTCCTCCGGTGATCGCCAGCACGACCGCCCCCAGCGCGAGATACGCGTGAGAGCGGTTCTCCAGAAAGAAGTGCACCGCGTACCAGGGGTTGATTGCGGCGACGACCGCGGGGTGCTTGAAAATGTTCCAGATGCCCAGTATGCCGAGCGTGCCGAACCAGAACAGCATGACCGGTCCGAACAGGGCGGCCACGCTTGCCGTGCCTCTTGGCTGAAACAGGAAGAGGCCGCAGAGGATGACGATGGTGATAGGCACGATGTAGGGCTTGAACATCGGTGTGGCGACTTCCAGCCCTTCCACCGCGGACATCACCGACATGGCGGGTGTAATCACTGCGTCGCCATAGAACAGTCCCGCGCCGAATATGCCCAGGATCGACATCAGCGACAACAGGCCCGGTCCCGCACCCCGGGTACGCAAGGCGAGCGAAGTCAGCGCCATGATGCCGCCTTCGCCTCGGTTGTCGGCGCGGGTGATGAACATCACGTATTTGAGGGTGACCGTGATGGTCAGCGCCCAGAATATCAGCGAGAGGATGCCCAGTAGATTGTCCGCGGTTACCGCCACGGCGTGCGGGCCGTTGAAGACTTCCTTCATGGTGTACAGCGGGCTGGTGCCGATGTCGCCGTACACCACGCCCATGGCGGCCACGGAGATGGCCGCGAGGCGGGGTTTCGATGTGTCGTCGGCGATGTTGCTCTGCACCATAAAAGAATTATAGGCGCTTTGAGTTCGGCAATGTTTCGTCACAAGGCCTTGGTATCGAAGCGCTGGCGCGCCATTTCCACTCAGCCGGTCTAGGTTGCGCAGCGGACACTCGCGGATTACCTCGCGTTTGCCTGGCCCGGCGAGGACGCGATTCTGGAGATTGTGGGACGGCCGTGTTTGTCGGATAATGCGCGCCTCGCGCAGAAGGATTTCCCTTGCTGCGGCATCCCGGGCCGGGGTGACGGAATCGGTAGACGTAGCGGTCTCAAACACCGCCGCCGCAAGGCATGGGGATTCGACTTCCCCCCCCGGCACCAGAACACTTGCCGGATACTCCGGGCACGGTCGGCACTCAGGCGCGCCGGGCGTAACGGCTCTATTCCGGATTACACTTGGCTCCCGTGCATTTTTGTCGTGGCCGCTGCATCTGGTCCGGATATGCCAGATGCAGCGTTGCACCGGATGCATGTTCAGTTCTCACGGAGGATATGTCTTGATGTCGCCGAATCCTGGAGTTTCGTTGACCATTCTGCGGGCGCTGCCGATCTTCGAGATGCTCGACGACGAATGCCTCAGGCCGCTGACCCGCGTGGCCATGTTGCGGCACATTCCGCGGCATACCGTTGTGCTGCATGCCGGAGACCGCACCGACAACATCTACTTCGTCCTGTCGGGCGCCTTGAAGGTGCAGATCAGTGACGAGGAGGGGCGCGAAGTCATACTCTCCATGCTGGGCCCGGGCGAGCTGTTTGGTGAAATGGGGGTGCTCGACGATCACCCGCGTTCGGCAACCGTACTGGCAGTCGAGCCGAGCGACGTGGTAGTGATCGGCAAGGCTGACTTCAAGCAGTGCCTGGTCGAGAATCCTGACGTTTCGCTGTTCATCATGCGCAACCTGACCAAGCGATTGCGCCTGGCCGATCGAAACATCGAGAGTCTTGCGCTGCTCGATGTATACGGGCGTGTCGCGCGCTTGCTGCTCGAGGCTGCGGAGACTGTGGATGGCCAGAAGGTGGTGACGCACAAGCTTACC
>DAIOGL010000356.1:0-2623 GCA_036745235.1 Sulfuritalea sp. | reverse complement strand
TGCCGCGAAATCGGCAAGCCCGTCGTCGTCGAAACCGTCAGCGTCGATGCGCCGCAACGCGGCGAGGTGATGATCAAGCTGGCCGCCTGCGGCGTCTGCCACAGCGACCTGTCGGCCACCAACGGCACGATTCCCTTCCCGCCGCCGGTGGTGCTCGGCCATGAAGGCGCCGGCGAGGTCGTCGCCATGGGCGAAGGCGTCACGGGTTTTGCGCTGGGCGACCACGTCGTCAGTTCCTTCGTCAGCATGTGCGGCAAGTGCCGCTACTGCCAGACCGGCCGCCCGCAGTTGTGCGACCAGGCGGCCAAGGCCGCCTACACGCTGCCCGACGGCACCAACCGCTTCAAGGATGCCGCCGGCAATCCGCTCAATATCTTTTCCGGCTGCGGCGTGATGGCCGAATACGCCACGCTGCACGTCGACAACCTGGTCAGGATCGACGCCGCGGTGCCGCTCGACAAGGCCGCGCTGATCGGCTGCGGCGTGATGACCGGCGTCGGCGCCGCGGTCAACACGGCCAAGGTCGAAGCGGGCTCGGCCACCGTGGTCTTCGGCTGCGGCGGCGTCGGCCTCAATGCGATCCAGGGTTGCCGCATCAGCGGCGCGGCAATCATCGTCGCGGTCGATACCTCGGATGCGAAGCTCGAAATGGCGAAGCAGTTTGGCGCGACCCACACCGTGAACCCGAAGAAGGAAGAGAACCTGACCAAGACGCTGAAGAAGCTCACCGGCGGCGGCGCCGACTACGCCTTCGAATGCGTCGGCTTCGGCGAAGTCGTGGCGCAGGCCTATGGCGCGCTGGGCAAGGGCGGCAAGGCCGTGGTGGTCGGCGTCGCCCCGCTCAAGGACATGACGACGATCCGCACCGCCTCGCTGACCTTCGACGAGAAGACCCTGACCGGCAGCTACTTCGGCTCGGCCCGGCCGCGCCAGGATTTCCCGCGCCTGATCAGCCTCTACCGCTCCGGCCGCCTGATGCTCGACCAGCTCATCACCAAGACCTACAGCATCGAGGAAGCGCCGCAGGCCTTCGCCGATCTGGCCGAGGGACGCAATGCAAGAGGCGTGATACTGTTCTGAAACCATCCAACGCTTCCGGAGTTCGCCCTTGAGCCGTCGCAAACTGCACACCCTGCATCGCCCCGCGAAGAAGCCCAACGGGCACCCGCCGCTGGTATTCGTCCATGGCGGCTACGTGCATTCCGGCTGCTGGGAACTGAACTTCCTGCCGCATTTCAGCAAGCTGGGCTACCACTGCCATGCCATCGATCTCTCGGGCCACGGCGCCAGCGAAGGCCGCGAAGCCCTCGACAGCTACGACCTCGACCACTACGCCGCCGACGTCGCGCAACTGGTCGCCGAACTCCCGGCGCCGCCGGTGCTGATCGGCCATTCGATGGGCGCGCTGGTGGTGCAGCGCTACCTCGAGAAAGGCCACGCTGCGGGCGTCATCATGATGGCGCCGGTGCCGACCACCGGGCTGTCGGCCTGCACGATCCAGCTGACCCGCAGGCATCCCGACTACCTGAGGGAAGCGGGACGCGCGGTGCGCGGCAAGTACACGGAGAACACCGCCAGGGTCATGCGCGAAGTCTATTTCTCGCCCGACGTGACGCCGGAGGAATTCGCCGCCTTCAAGCCGCTGGTGCAGGACGAATCGACCACCGCGATCGCCGAAATGATGGCGCTGGCCTGGCGCCCGCCGAAGCGGCGGCCGAAGATCCCCGCGCTGGTCATGGGCGGCGAACTCGACCAGCTGTTCCCGTCCAACCTGCTGCACTTCACCGCCTCCGGCTGGAACGCGGAGACCTGCGTGATTCCGCGCGCCGGGCACATGATCATGATGGAGCCGCAATGGACCATCGCCGCCGACCGGATCGAGAACTGGCTCGACCGCCGGCTCGGAAGCAAGGCCGCGGCCTGAGGCCATAGGTACGCAAGGCAGGACCGCCATGTTCAGCAAAGCCACCTTCAATTTCCTCGACGAACTCGCCGCCAACAACGAGCGGCCCTGGTTCGAGGCCAACAAGCCGCGCTACGAAGCGCTGGTGCGCGAACCGGCGCTGGACTTCATCGCCGCGATGGCGCCCGAGCTGGAAAAGTTCGCCCCGCACTTCCGCGCCGAGCCGCGCAAGATGGGCGGCTCGCTGATGCGCGTGTTCCGCGACACGCGCTTCGCGCGCGACAAGAGCCCCTACAAGACCAACGTCGGCATCCAGTTCCGCCACGAACTGGGCAAGGACGTCCATGCGCCGGGCTTCTACCTGCACATCGCGAGCGACGAATGCTTCTTCGCCGCCGGCTGCTGGCATCCCGAGGCCGACATGCTGGGACACATCCGCGACCTGATCACGGCCAATCCGAAGCGCTGGTTCGCCGTGCGCGACGACAGGAAATTCGCTGCGCACTGGACGCTGACCGGCGACAGCCTGACGCGCCCGCCGCGCGGCTATGCCGCCGACCACCCGGCGATCGAGGACCTCAAGCGCAAGGACTTCATCGGCCTCGCCCCGCTGTCCTTCACCGACGCCACCGGGCCGGGCCTGGTCAAGCTTGCGGCACAACGCTTCGCCGCCGCGGCGCCGCTGATGAAGTTCCTCTGCGAGGCGCAGGGCGTCCAGTA
>DAIOGL010000355.1:0-2660 GCA_036745235.1 Sulfuritalea sp. | reverse complement strand
CGAGCGCGCCGCAGAGGTTTTGCAGCCGCGCGTTGTCGAGCGGCTGCAGGGAAATTGTCAGCGGGCGGGACGACGATTTCGGCGATTTGCTCAGGGCATCCGCTCCCGGTAAATGATCTCTCAAGGCTGAGGGTCCGCTTCGGCAACTGCGGCAAGCCTGACCACCTCGCCGCGCAAACTGTGGGGCAGCGCGGCAGTGATGGTGACATCTATGAAGCGGCCCACGAGCCGTTCGTGTCCGGCGAAGTTGACCACGCGATTGTTGTCCGTTCGTCCGGCGAGTTCGCTCGCATCCTTTCTCGCGTGGCCTTCGACGAGGACCCGCTGCGTGGTGCCGACCATCGCCTGGCTGATCTTCAGTGCCTGCGCTTCGATGGTCTTCTGCAAGCGCATCAGCCGGCGTATCTTGGTTTCCTGCGGCGTGTCATCCGCCATGTCGGCCGCCGGCGTGCCCGGGCGCGGGCTGTAGACGAAGGAGAAGCTGTTGTCGAAGTTGAGTTCCTCGACCAGGCGCATGGTCTTTTCGAAGTCCTCTTCGGTTTCGCCGGGAAAGCCGATGATGAAGTCCGAAGAGAGCGAAAGACCGGGCCTTGCCGCCTTGAGCTTTCTGACCAGCGATTTGAATTCGAGCACCGAATAGCCGCGCTTCATTGCCGCCAGGATCCGGTCGGAGCCGGACTGCACCGGCAGGTGCAGATGCGAGACGAGCTTCGGCGTGGTGAGGTAGGTATCGATCAGCCTTTGCGTCATCTCGCGCGGATGCGAAGTCGTGTAGCGGATGCGCTCGATGCCTTCCATATCGGCCAGGGTCTCGATCAGGAAGGCGAGGTCGGCGGTCAGGTCGCCGTCATCCATGGCGCCGCGATAGGCATTGACGTTCTGTCCCAGCAGCGTGATTTCGCGCACACCGCGCCTCGCCAGATCGGTGATTTCGGCCACGACGTCGTTCAGCGGTCGAGAGACTTCCTCGCCGCGCGTATAAGGCACGACGCAGAAGCTGCAATACTTGGAGCAGCCTTCCATGATCGAGACAAAAGCCGAGGTCCCCGTAACGGTCGCGGGGGGCAGGGCGTCGAATTTCTCGATTTCGGGGAAGGAGACGTCGACCTGCGCCTTGCCGCTGTCGCGGCGGGCGGCGAGCATCTGCGGCAGGCGATGCAGCGTCTGCGGGCCGAAGACCAGATCGACGTAGGGGGCACGGGCGACGATGGCCGCGCCTTCCTGGCTGGCGACGCAGCCGCCGACGCCGATCACCAGATTCGGGTTCAGCTGCTTCAGGTGCCTGACCCGGCCCAGGTCGTGGAACACCTTTTCCTGCGCCTTTTCGCGCACCGAGCAGGTGTTGAACAGGATGATGTCGGCTTCCTCGGGATTGTCCGTCTTGACCGCGCCATCGCTGCCGGCCAGCACGTCGGCCATCTTGTCGGAGTCGTATTCGTTCATCTGGCACCCGAAGGTGCGGATGAACACTTTCTTTACCATCGTCGGTTGCGGGAAGAAAAGAGGAAGGATCGGGATTATAGAACGGTCGCGGCGGGCGCCCGTTTGTTACCATCGCCGGCATGAAGCCTGCAGTAGTACTTCTTTCCGGCGGCCTCGATTCCGCCACCGTTCTGGCCCTGGCTCGCGAGCAGGGCTACGCGTGCCACTGCCTGTCACTCGATTACGGGCAGCGCCATGGCGCCGAGCTGCAGGCGGCTGCGCGCGTGGCGGCAGCCTTGGGGGCGGCCGCCCATCGCGTGTTGAAGCTCGATCTCGGCCAATTGGGCAGCTCGGCGTTGACCGACAGCTCGATCGCGGTGCCGACTGCCGGCGTGAAACCCGGCATTCCCGTCACCTACGTGCCGGCCCGCAACACCATCATGCTGGCCTTGGCCCTGGCCTGGGCAGAGGTGCTGGGCGCAGGTGACATCTTTGTCGGTGTCAATGCCGTGGACTACTCGGGCTATCCGGATTGCCGGCCGGAATTCATCCGCGCTTTCGAGGCGCTCGCCAATCTGGCGACCAAAGCCGCGGTCGAAGGCAGGCCGCTCAAGGTACATGCACCGCTGATCGACATGAGCAAGGCGCAGATCATCGAGCAAGGCGGGCGGCTGGGCGTCGATTACGGCCTCACGGTGTCCTGCTATCAAGCCGACGAGGAGGGGCGCGCCTGTGGTGTGTGCGACTCCTGCCGGCTGCGCAGTCAGGGCTTTGCCGTCGCCGGCCTGGCGGACCCGACCCGGTACGCCGGTGGCAATTGATTGCCATTATTCGGGGGCAAAGAACACTGATTCTGCGTCCCGGCCGTTATTCTAGAATTGCCGGTCGTACAAAGAGTTAGCCACACTCAGGGCTTGGGGGAGATTCATGGAATTCACTATTCATCTGCAGATTCTGGGCATTGTTTTCGTCACCGGCATCGTCATGGGGGCGGTGGCCAACAAGACCAACTTCTGCACCATGGGAGCCGTTTCGGACTGGGTGAACATGGGCGACACGGGACGCCTGCGGGCCTGGATGCTGGCCATTGCAGTGGCGACGCTGGGCGTCGTGGCGCTCGAGGCCTCGGGCAAGGCGGTCATCGGTACCGGGACTTTCCCTCCCTACCGGACTCCCAATCTGGCGTGGCTGCGCTATGTGCTGGGCGGATTGATGTTCGGTATCGGCATGACCCTGGC
>DAIOGL010000354.1:0-2681 GCA_036745235.1 Sulfuritalea sp. | reverse complement strand
AGATCTCCCTCTTCGAAATGAACGCCGGCATGATGCTCGCTGCGCCGATCTATACTCATCAGCAAATCATGGTGCTGGGACGCGGGCATGTTCTCACGGAGAGTGTAATCAACCGACTACTGGATATCCGTGGCAGCCTGGCCAGCCCGGATATTTGGATACTTCATGCCGCGCCAGGCCAGACAGAAGCAGCACGGACCAAGACGTCGTAATTTGGCCCAGACTGTGTAAAAACCGGAACTTACAGGTTTTTGCTCGATCTATGCATTAGACATTATTGATCGGGGGCGGCGGAATGAAGCGATTCATACAGGGAGAAGACAGAACGCAGAGCACGTTGCTGCCCGAACTGCTCGACGAGTACATCGCTGAGGCCAATCCAGTTCGTGTCGTTGATGTGTATGTCGATGAACTTGATCTGGGCAAGCTGGGATTTGAAGGTGTCGATCCGGCAGCTACTGGTCGGCCGGCCTATCACCCGGCCGTGCTCCTGAAGCTCTACATCTACGGTTACCTCAACCGCATTCAATCGAGCCGGCGCCTGGAGAAGGAAGCCCAACGCAACGTCGAACTCATGTGGCTGACCGGTCGCCTGACACCCGACTTCAAGACCATAGCCAATTTCCGCAAAGACAATGGCAAGGCAATCCGGGGCGTTTGCAAACAGTTTGTCGTGCTGTGCCAGCAATTGGGCCTGTTCTCGGAAGCCGTGGTAGCCATCGACGGCAGCAAGTTCAAGGCCGTCAATAACCGTGACCGGAATTTCACCAGTGCCAAGCTGCAACGACGGATGGAGGAAATTGAGTCGAGTATCAACCGCTACCTGGTCGAACTCGACAGCGCTGACCGACAGGAACCGGCCGTGGCGCAGCTCAAGACAGCGCGGCTAAACGACAAGATTACGGCGCTGAAGGATCAGATGAAGGTACTCAAGGAGATCGAAGTGCAACTTGAGCAGGCGCCTGACAAGCAGATTTCCCTGACCGACCCCGATGCCCGTTCCATGAAGGCGCGCGGCACCGGCATCGTGGGCTACAACGTACAGACGGCTGTGGATGCCAAGAACCATCTGATTGTGGCCCACGAGGTCACCAACGACGGAATCGACCGGAACCAACTGTCTTCGATGGCCAAGCAGGCACGGACGGCCATCGGAACCGAAACTCTCACGGCCATTGCTGATCGAGGGTATTTCAAGGGCGAGGAAATTCTGGCCTGCCACGAAGCCGGGATTACTGCGATTGTTCCGAAGACCATGACCTCGTCTGCCAAAGCGGGCGGGCGGTTCGACAAAGCAGACTTCATCTACGATGCCGCCACCAATGAGTTTCAGTGCCCGGCCGGGGAGCGTTTGATCTGGCGCTTCTCAGCTATCGAGAACGGCATGAAGATTAGCCGCTACTGGAGCTCGCATTGCCCGCGGTGTGCCATCAAGGAGAAATGCACACCCAGCGACTACCGCCGTGTCAGTCGATGGGAACACCAGGCGGTGCTCGATGACATGCAGACGCGCCTTGATCGAGCCGCCGATAGCATGCGGATCCGACGCCAAACCGTTGAGCACCCGTTCGGCACCCTGAAGTCATGGATGGGGAGCGCGCATTTCCTGACCAAGACCCTGAAGCGGGTCAGTACCGAAATGAGCTTGCACGTTCTGGCCTACAACCTCAAACGCGTCATGCAAATAGTGGGGCCGGTAGCGTTGATGCAGATGATGAGGGCGTGAGCCCCCTCGTGCCATCTCACTCCCAGCGCTGGCGACTGGCGGCTCGCAACCCTCTACCGTTCGGCCCTAAGGCCGACGCATCACGCCACAGCCTTCCAAATCGCTTCGTAGTCCATGCAGGCGTTGCGCACGATGGATCGGCGATCGTTCGCTGGTTTTTACACAGTCTGGGCCGATCGGGGACTATCGAACGACAGTCGCGGAACCACCGAAAGAGGACGTTGACAGCCACATCGACGCGCTCATTTGATCGACGAACGCACTCATCCTCTAGACCGATCTTCAGGGAATTTCATAGACCGTCAATTCGTTCGCGATGCCGCGCAGCAGATGGCGTTGTGCCACCGCCTTGAGGCCTGCGGCATCCAGTAGGCGCGCAGCGCCCGGGTGTTCAATCACCGGCGCACTCGCAAAAATGGAACTTGATGCCGAAAGACCCTGCACGCGCGCGGCGATGTTGACGGACTGCCCGAAGTAATCCAGACGATCGTTCAGCGTGACCGCCAGGCAGGGGCCTTCATGCAGTCCGATCTTGACCAGCAGATCTCCGTGTTTGCGTTCCGCGTTTAGCGCGTGCATCGCTTCGCGTATGCGTAACGCTGCCGCAAGCGCCCGCTCCGGCGTGGGAAACGTCGCCATCACCGCGTCGCCGATGGTCTTCACCACCGCGCCGGCTTCGGCGGCAACCACTTCGTTCAACACCCGAAAGTGCGCCTTGACCAGGTCATAGGCAACCAGATCGCCGACTCGCTCGTAAAGTTCGGTCGATCCCTTGAGATCGGTAAACATGAACGTAAGGCTGGTGATTTTCAGGCGTTGATCAACGTCCAGCGTATCGGTGCGGTAAATATCGCGGAAAGTCTGGTTGGTCAGCAGGCGCTTCGCCGTAAGAAATCGCTTGCGTTTGCCCAGCATGTGGTGGAGCGCGTCGCCGGCAATATAAAGAGCCGGCAGC
>DAIOGL010000353.1:1321-2682 GCA_036745235.1 Sulfuritalea sp. | reverse complement strand
AACCCTTCTCTGTTCAAAGCCGGCACATCGCCCGGCACCACACCATTGCCGGCAGGGACATTGCTGGTCATGCCCGCCAACCTGACACCATTGGAGAGCCCGCCGCAGAAAGCGGCTGAGGGGAGTCCTGCTGCGGTTGCTGAGGCAAGCCCGAAGACTGCTCCCGTCGCGGCTGAATCACCCGTTGCAAGCGCTTCCGGCAATCCGACTCCGCCAGCAAACGGGGGAGGGTCGCTGTTGTTCGATATCACTCACTACGTTGCGCACGGCAATACGATCCTTTCGCAGGAGGTGCTGGACGGGGTGCTGGCGCCCTACACCGGACCGGGACGTGATTTCGGAACCGTGCAGCAGGCCCTGGAGGCGCTCGAGAAGGAGTATGCGGCAAGGGGTTTCAACGCCATCCAGGTGCTTCTGCCCGAGCAGACACTCGAGTCCGGTGCGGTTCATTTCATGGTTGTCGAAAGCCGCCTGGCGAACATCAAGGTCGAGGGCAACCGGCATTTCAGCAGCGAGAACTATCAGCGCTCGCTGGTATCCCTGGAGCCCGGAAAAACGCCGAACTTCGATCAGATGGTCGATAATCTGCGGCTGGCAAACGAGAACCCGGCCAAACAGGTGAGCGTCGTGATGCGCGCTGGCGAGACTGAAGGCGCGGTGGACGCGGTAGTGCGAGCAAGCGATCAAGCGCCGATTCGCTATGCCGTGACCTTCGACAACACCGGAAACGAACAGACCGGACCTTTTCGGCTCGGGGCGGCGGTGCAGCACGCCAATCTGTTCGATCGTGACCAGGTCATAAGTTTTCAGGCGATCACCTCGCCCTTGCGGGCACGGCAGGTGCGAATCTACGGCCTTGGCTACCAGGCCCCCATTTATTCGATGGGCGGCAGCTTCGGCATGTTTCTCGGCTATTCAAATGTCAATTCAGGAACGGTCAATACCGTTGGCGGCAATTTCAACATCGCCGGCAGCGGGATCATCCTTGGCCTGCGCTACACGCACATCGTTCCCAAGCGAAGCGACTGGGAGCACAAGCTTTCCTTTGGCTGGGATTGGCGGGCCTATCAGAGCAACGTGACCGTCGTCGGCGGTACCGCCAAACTGGTGCCCGATGTAACGGTGCAACCGCTCAGCATTACATGGCAGGGCGCGCTGAAGAAGCCCGATTCGGAACTGTCGACCTACGTGAGTCTGGTGCAAAACCTGCCGGGTGGAAACGACGCAAACGATACGCAATTCCAGAGGATCGGTGCCCGTCCCGGCGCCAATGCCCAGTACCAGATATGGCGCTATGGCTTCAACTATCAAAAAGCGCTCGGCGCCGACTGGACGGTGCGCGCCAACCTGACCGGCCAGCA
>DAIOGL010000353.1:0-1221 GCA_036745235.1 Sulfuritalea sp. | reverse complement strand
CGGGCCGGCTTGGGCAAAACGACGACGATGCGTCTCGACTACGCCAAGGTAGTCGATAATTCGCATACTTCACGAGGCATGCGTCTGCATGGCACCTTGTCCTATGTCTTCTGAATACGCCCCAATGACTGATGCGCGGAGCCGACACCAGGAGATCCCCTGCGGTTTCGGGGCTGCCGCCCGGAATCCCGGCTTCCGCCTGAAGCGACTTTCCGTGGCGCTGGCCGCCGGATTTTCATCCCTGGTGCTGGCCAACCCGATCGATCCGACCGTGGTTGCGGGCAGCGCTGCATTCCAGAGCGCAGGCAATGCGCTCACCGTCACCAATACGAATGGCACGGTGATCGACTGGAAGGGGTTCTCAATCGGGCAGGGCGAGATCACCCGCTTCATCCAGCCCAACGCCGCAAGCCAGGTGATGAATCGCGTCACCAGTGGCGTTCCCAGCGAGATCTTCGGCGCTCTGCAATCAAACGGACGTGTCTTTCTCATCAATCAAAATGGCATCGCCTTCGGGCCGAATGCGCAAATCGATGTGGGTGGGCTGGTGGTGTCCTCCCTCGGGCTGTCGAACGCCGATTTCCTCGCCGGCAGACTCAGCTTCACGGGGCAGGCCGGGGCCGGCAGCATCGTCAACCAAGGGGTGATTCGAACGGCGACCGGTGGCTTGGTGGTCCTCATCGCTCCGAGCATCGAGAATAATGGCGTCATCCTGGCACCGAATGGCGATGTAATCCTCGCCGCCGGAAAGACCGCGAATCTCGTCGATTTGCAGCGCCCCGAAATTCAGGTCGAGATCAATGCGGCCGCCAATCAGGCACTCAATGTCGGGCAACTGGTGGGCCGCAGCATCGGCATCTATGCCGGCGCCATCAAGCATTCCGGTGTGGCCAGCGCCAACACCGCGGTACGGGACGAGCAGGGGCGTGTCGTCTTCAAGGCGGCCGGAGACACGCTGGTGTCGGGAAGCATCTCGGCGCGAAATGAAGCCGGGCAGGGCGGGCGCATCGAGGTGCTTGGCAATCGTGTCGGTTTGCTTGCGGGTGCCGAGCTGGATGCGTCCGGGAAGACCGGCGGTGGCGCGGTGCTGGTCGGTGGCGACTTCCAGGGCAAGAACCCGGAGGTACAGAACTCCCGCCAGACCTACGTCGCATCCACAGCAAGGATCAGCGCCGATGCGATCGAAAACGGCGATGGTGGCAAGGTGGTGGTGTGGGCCGA
>DAIOGL010000352.1:0-2697 GCA_036745235.1 Sulfuritalea sp. | reverse complement strand
AGGAGCTTCTGCGGCGTCAGCAGGTCGAAATCGAAGTTCTGTTCGACGAGGCTCAGAGGCTGTCCGGATACCGCGCGCAGCAGCGCCGTTTCGGGCCGCATCTGCGCCGCCACTTCGCGCAACGACAGTCGCGCCGGCCCCGCCGGCAAATCCACCCGGCGGCGCTCCTTGACCAATGCCAGATCGTCGTTGTAGACGGTTACTGCCACGGCTTCCCGATCGGCCGCGCCGGACGTGACATCGCGCACCGGTTCGGCGGCCTGAACCGCGACCGCCAGAAGAAACCCGACACTCAGCAAGCCTCTTTGCATCACATTCTCTCCGCTGCCCGATGGCGCAACCATAGCATGCCTGCCGCAGCGTTATGATGGCGGCAGACTGCCCACACCAAAGGAGATACCCGATATGAACAAGCTGCTTGCCATCCTGCTCGTGACCCTTGCCCTGCCCGCGCTCGCCGCGTTCGAAGTGGCCGGCGTCAAATTCGACGACACGGCAAAGGTCGGCGCCGGCGACACGGTGATCAACGGTGCCGGAATGCGCAACCGGATGTTCTTCAAGGTCTATGCGATCGCCCTCTACCTGCCGCAGAAGCAGGCCGCTGCGGCCGACGTGCTCGCGACCAAGGGCGCCAAGCGCATCGCCATCGTGACCCTGCGCGAGCTTACCGCCGAGCAGTTCGTCGACGCCCTGATCGAAGCCTTGAAGAAGAACCACGACGAAGCGACGCTGGCGAGCCTGCAACCGAAGATCGACCAGTTCCGCAGCACCATGCTGTCGATCGGCACCGCGCCGGAAAAGTCGGTGGTCAACCTCGACTGGCTGCCCGACTCGGGCACGCGGCTGACCTTCAATGGCGCACAGAAAGGCAGCGACATCGCGGGCGAGGATTTCTACCGCGCCCTTCTGAGGATCTGGGTCGGCGACAAGCCGGCGCAGGACGACCTCAAGGACAAGCTGCTCGGCAAGGCCTCGTAATGGCCGGCGGGGCGCTCGCCGGACTGCGCGTCCTCGACCTTTCCCGCGTGCTGGCCGGCCCCTGGGCCTCGCAGCTGCTGGGCGATCTCGGCGCCGACGTGATCAAGATCGAGCGTCCCGGCGAGAACGGCCGCGGCGGCGACGACACGCGCGGCTGGGGCCCGCCCTGGCTGGCCGACGGCGAAGGCCGGCCGACCACCGACGCCGCCTATTTCCTGTGCACCAATCGCAACAAGCGCTCGCTCTCGATCGACATCACGCAGCCGGCAGGGCAGGCAATAGTGAAGGAACTCGCCGCGCAGTCCGACGTGGTGCTGGAGAACTTCAAGGTAGGCGGACTCAAGGCCTACGGCCTCGACTACGCGAGCCTGTCGAAGATCAATCCGAAGCTGGTGTATTGCTCGATCACCGGCTTCGGCCAGGACGGGCCCTACGCCACACGCGCCGGCTACGATTTCCTGATCCAGGGCATGGGCGGCCTGATGAGCGTGACCGGCCGCGCCGATGACGAGGAAGGCGCCGGCCCGCAAAAGGTCGGCGTCGCGCTGACCGACATCCTCACCGGCCTCTACGCCACCGTCGCCATCCAGGCCGCGCTGGTACATCGCGGGAAGACCGGCGAAGGCCAGCACATCGACCTCGCGCTGCTCGACGTGCAGGTCGCCTGCCTGGCCAACCAGGCGATGAACTACCTGGTCTCCGGCAAGGCGCCGCGCCGCATGGGCAACGGCCATCCAAACATCGTGCCCTACCAGGATTTCCCCACGGCGGACGGCGACATGATCCTGGCCATCGGCAACGACGGCCAGTTCGCGCGCTTCTGCGAACTCGCCGGACATGCCGAATGGAGCAGCGACGAGCGCTTCGCGACCAACGCGGCGCGGGTCAGGCATCGCGCCGTCCTGCTGCCGCTGCTGCGCCAGACCACGGTGATGAAGACCACCGCCGAATGGATCGCCCTGCTGGAAAATGCAGCGGTGCCTTGCGGGCCGATCAACGATCTGGCGGGCGTCTTCGCCGATCCCCAGGTGCTGCATCGCGGCCTGCGAGTGGAAATGCCGCACGCGGCGGGCGGCAGCGCACCGCAGGTGGCCAACCCGATCCGCTTCTCCGCCACGCCGATCGACTATCGTCTGGCGCCGCCGCTGCTGGGGCAGGATACCGACGCCGTGTTGCGCGAACTGGGCCGCAGCGCGGAAGACATCGCGGCGCTGCGCGCAGCCGGAGTGGTTTAGCGCAACCAGGGGGCGCGCAGGGTCCCCCGGCCCGGCCGCCTGGCGTCCGCACCAGCCAGTTTGTCGTCGGTGACGTCCTCGTACATACCCAACACTCCGATGATGTCGTCTTCCTGATTCCTGAGCGGAACTATCGACATGCGCAACAATCTCTGCTCGCGCTTCGGCGTCGTCTGCGCTACTTCGAAGGACAGCCTGGGAAGGCCGGAGTCAATGACGGCCAGGTCGACAGAACGATAGGACGGCGCCTGATCAGCCCAGGCCAGCTGATAATCGTCCTTGCCGATCACGTCCTTCGGATGCGCCATACCGGCATCCCTGGCAAAAGCCTCGTTGCATCCGAGATAGCACAGGTTGCGATCCTTCCAGAACACCCTCACCGGCACGGTATCGACGACGGCCCGGAAGAGATTCCGCGATTCGGCTATTTCTTCTTCCGCCGCCTTGCGGTCGGTGATATCGCGGGCGTAGCCGACCATGCCGA
>DAIOGL010000351.1:0-2701 GCA_036745235.1 Sulfuritalea sp. | reverse complement strand
CCTCGGCTGGCAACTGTTCCGCCGCCACCGTCCCGGGCGAGTTGTCCCGCGCCAGCGCGGCGCCGAATAGCGCGACCCCGAGCAGCGCGCAGGCCAGGCGCTTCATGGTCAGCCTTTGCCGACCTCGACTTGGGTTTCGACCTTCTGCCGCAGCCGGATGTGCAACTCACGCAATTGCTTTTCATCCACGTCGGACGGCGCATCGGTCAGCAGGCACTGTGCGCGCTGCGTCTTGGGGAAGGCGATCACGTCGCGAATCGACTCGGCGCCGGCCATCATGGTGACGATGCGATCGAGGCCGAAAGCCAGGCCGCCGTGGGGCGGCGCGCCATACTTCAGCGCGTCGAGCAGGAATCCGAACTTGACTTGCTGCTCCTCGGGGCTGATGCCGAGCGCATGGAACACCTTGGCCTGCACCTCTGAGCGATGGATCCGCACGGAGCCGCCGCCCATTTCCCAGCCGTTCAAGGCAAGGTCATAGGCTTTGGCCAGACACTTGCCCGGGTCGGTCGCCATCAATTCCTCGTGCCCGTCCTTGGGACTGGTGAAGGGATGGTGGCACGCCGACCAGCGCTGGTTGTCCTCGTCGAATTCGAACATCGGGAAATCCACCACCCAAAGCGGACGCCAGACAGAACCATCGACATAGCCCTTCTCGTGGCCGAGCTTGGTGCGCAGCGCGCCGAGCGCGTCGTCGACGATCTTGGTCTTGTCCGCGCCGAAGAAAATCAGGTCACCGGACTGGGCGCCGGTGCGCTCGATTATGGTCTTCAGGGCTACGGCGTGAAGATTCTTGACGATCGGCGACTGCAGGCCTTCTTCGTTCAGCTTGGTCGCGTCGTTGACCTTGATGTAGGCCAGACCGCGCGCACCGTAGATCTTGACGAACTCGGTGTAGCCGTCGATCTCGCCCCGCGTCAATTGTGCGCCGCCCGGTACGCGCAGCGCCGCGACGCGGCCGCCCGAGGTCGCCGGGCCGCTGAACACCTTGAAGGCGACGTCGGCCACCGCATCGGTGACGTCGGTGAGTTCCAGCGTGACGCGCAGGTCGGGCTTGTCGGAACCGTATCGGCTCATGGCTTCGGCGTGGCTGATGCGCGGGAAGGGATTGGGCAGATCGACGTCCAGCGCCGTCTTGAATACGCTGCGGATCATTTCCTCCATCAGCGCCATGATCTGGTCTTCGCCGAGGAAGGACGTCTCGATATCGACTTGGGTGAATTCCGGCTGACGGTCGGCACGCAAGTCCTCGTCGCGGAAGCACTTGGTGATCTGGTAGTAGCGGTCGTAGCCGGCCACCATCAGCAGTTGCTTGAACAGCTGCGGCGACTGCGGCAGGGCGAAGAACTGTCCGGGATGGACGCGCGAAGGCACCAGATAGTCGCGCGCACCTTCGGGCGTCGATTTGGTCAGCATCGGCGTTTCGATGTCGATGAAGCCCTTCTCGTCGAGGAAGCGGCGGAAGGCCATCGCCACTTTGTAGCGCAGCATCAGGTTCTTCTGCATCTGCGGCCGGCGCAGGTCGATGACGCGATGGGTCAGACGCACGTTCTCGGAGAGGTTCTCCTCGTCGAGCTGGAAGGGTGGCGTCACCGCCGCATTGAGCACTTCCAGTTCATGACAGAGAATTTCAATTTCACCCGAAGCCAGATTGGGGTTCTCGGTCCCGGCGGGACGGCGACGCACCTTGCCGGTGACCTTGAGCACGTATTCGTTGCGCACGTCCTCGGCGATCTTGAACATCTCGGGCCGGTCCGGATCGCAGACGACCTGGGCCAATCCTTCGCGGTCGCGCAGGTCGATGAAAATCACGCCGCCGTGATCGCGCCGGCGGTGGTTCCAGCCGCAAAGAGTGACAACCTGGTCGACATGGGAGGCATTCACCTCGCCGCAGTAATGGGTACGCATAGGATTTCCGGACTGTTGTGATGCCCGCGAAGGGCGGTTACTGATTCTGGGCGCGCCCGAGAGGATTCCTCATGGGCGGGGCGACGACGCCCATGGAGACGATGTATTTGAGGGCTTCATCGACGTTCATGTCGAGTTCGATGACATCCTTCTTCTTGACGAAAAAGAAAAATCCGTTGACCGGGCTCGGGGTGGTCGGGATGAAGACTCCCACATGTTCCTCCGGCAGCATGTCGGCCACATCGCGGGCCGGATGCCCGGTCTGAAACGCTACCGACCACGCCTCCGGATGCGGGTAGCGGACCAGCAGGACCTTGCGGAATGCGACCCCGGTGCCCGAAAACAGCGTATCGCTGACCTGTTTGACGCTGTAGTAGATCGATTTCACCACCGGAATGCGAGCGAGTACCCGCTCCCAGAAACGCACCAGTTTCTGGCCGACGATGTTCGTCGTGATCAGTCCCGTGAGGAACACCACCAACAGTGTCATCAGCGCGCCGATGCCGGGAATATAGACTCCCAGCAGACGCTCCGGCTGAATCGCCTGCGGCAGCAGCAGCAGGGACTGATCCATGGAGCGGACGATCAACGCCAACACCCATGCGGTGATCGCCAGCGGGATCCAGATCAGCAGTCCCGTGATGAAATACTTTTTCAAGGCAGGCGCGATCAGCTATTGGCGGCGCAACTACCCGTCCCGCCCTGGCAAGGAGGCGGATTGTCGCTCTTGGCAGCGGCGGGCTTGGCGGCCCCGCTTCCCTTGAAGTCCGTGGCATACCACCCGTTGCCCTTG
>DAIOGL010000350.1:0-2733 GCA_036745235.1 Sulfuritalea sp. | reverse complement strand
CGACGGCGCGGCCCGCCGCGGGCGGCTGGAACTGGCTCACGGCACGGTGGAAACTCCGGTATTCATGCCGGTCGGAACCTACGGCACGGTGAAGGCGATGGCACCCGACGAACTGGTCGCCATGGGTGCATCCATCGTGCTCGGAAACACCTTTCACCTCTGGCTGCGGCCGGGACTGGAGGTAGTGGCGGCGCATGGCGGCCTGCACCGTTTCATGGGCTGGGACGGCCCGATCCTGACGGACTCGGGCGGCTTTCAGGTGTTCTCGCTGGGCGACCTGCGCAAGATCAGCGAGGAGGGCGTAAAGTTCGCCTCGCCGATCAACGGCGACCGGCTGTTTCTGACGCCCGAGGAGTCGATGCGCATCCAGCACGTGCTCAATTCCGACGTGGTGATGATTTTCGACGAATGTACGCCCTATCCGGCGGACCTGGCCACGGCGGCACAATCGATGCGGCTCAGCTTGCGCTGGGCGCGTCGCTCGCGCGATGAGCATGACCGGCTGCAGAACCCGAACGCCCTTTTCGGCATAGTCCAGGGCGGCATGCATGAGGCGCTGCGCGACGAATCGCTGGCGGCGCTGGTGGAGATCGGCTTCGACGGTTTCGCCATCGGTGGCCTGTCCGTGGGCGAGCCGAAGGAGGAGTTTTCGCGCATCCTCGCCCACACGGCGCCGCAGCTTCCATCCGGCAAGCCGCGTTACCTGATGGGCGTCGGCACGCCGGAAGACCTGGTGTATGCGGTGGGACAGGGCATCGACATGTTCGACTGCGTCATGCCGACGCGCAATGCCCGCAACGGCTGGCTGTTCACCCGGCATGGCGACGTCAAGATCAAGAACGCGCAGTACAAGACCGACACCCGGCCGCTCGACGAAACCTGCGCTTGCTACACCTGCCGCAATTTCACCCGCGCCTACCTGCATCATCTGCACCGCGTCGGCGAGATTCTCGGGGCGCGCCTGAATACCATCCACAACCTGTTCTATTACCAGACCCTGATGGCGGAAATGCGCGCCGCCATCGAGCAGGGCGACTTTGCCGCCTTCTGTCTCCGCTTTAACCGGGGACGGGCGGGCGAGCAGGTATAATCCGCCGGTTTATGTCCGACATTCCTGGAGACTCACAGTGCTGATTTCAAATGCTTATGCGCAGGCGGCTGGTGCCGCCGCCGATCCGTCCGGCGGCCTGATGGGCATGCTTCCCATCCTGCTGATGTTCATCGTGCTCTGGTTCGTCATGATCCGGCCGCAGATGAAGAAGGCCAAGGAGCAACAGAAGATGGTCAGTGAGCTTGCCAAGGGCGATGAAGTGATCACCCAGGGCGGCATCGCCGGCCGCATTTCCAAGGTGGGCGAAAACTACCTGAGCCTCGAAGTGGCCGAAGGCAAGGATGGCCCGGTGGTGATCACCGTGCAGAAGAACGCCGTGGGCGCATTGCTGCCCAAGGGCACGCTGAAAAACCTGTAATTTTCTGAAGGCCGGCTGCGGCAACGCGGGGCCGGCCACGATGACATGAATCGCTACCCGCTTTGGAAGAACGCCACGGTGTTGATCGCCCTGGTGCTTGGACTGCTCTATACCCTGCCCAACTTTTTCGGCGAAGCGCCGGCTGTGCAGGTGGCCAGCGTCAAGTCCACGCACAAGGTCGATGCCAGGCTCATGGCCCAGGTGGCTGAGGTGCTCAAGGCGGCGGCCGTCGTCCCGCAAGGCATCGTCCTCGACCTGAACAGCGTGCGCGTGCGGCTGGCAGACACCGATACCCAGCTCAAGGCGAAGGACGTCATCGAGAAGGCGCTGAATCCGGTTCCAGCGGACGCAACTTACAGCGTTGCGCTGAACCTGGTGACGAACTCTCCCAATTGGCTGACCTCCATTCATGCCTTGCCGATGTATCTCGGCCTCGATCTGCGCGGCGGCGTGCATTTCCTGCTGCAGGTGGACATGAAGGGCGCGCTGACCAAGCGCCTCGATTCGATCGGCGCCGATTTGCGCAGCCTGATGCGCGACAAGAACATCCGTCATGGCGGCATCAGCCGCGAAGGGCAGAGCGTGGCGATCCGCTTCCGCGAGGCGGATACGCGTGACAAGGCGCGCGCAATCCTGGCCGACAGCCAGCCCGATCTGCTGCTGGTCGACGCCCAGGAGGGTCCTGACCTCAAGCTGATGGCGACACTGAAGCCGCAGGCGGAGAAGCGCATCCAGGAATTTGCGGTAAAGCAGAACATCACCACCTTGCACAATCGCATCAACGAACTCGGCGTGGCCGAACCGGTGATCCAGCAGCAGGGCATCGACCGCATCGTGGTGCAGCTGCCCGGGGTGCAGGACACCGCAAAGGCCAAGGACATCCTCGGCCGCACGGCGACGCTGGAAGTGCGCATGGTCGATGATGAAGCCAGCGCCAATCCGGGCATCATGGATCAGGCGGCGCGCGGCCAGCCGCCACCTGGCACCGAGTACTACGTCGAGCGTGGCGGTCGCGGTCTGCTGGTCAAGAAGCAGGTGGTGCTGACCGGTGAGCGTTTGACCGATGCCCAGCCCGGCTTCGACAACCAGACGCATGAAGCGGCAGTGCATCTGTCCCTCGATTCCGCCGGGGCCCGCATATTCAAGGACGTGACGCGCGAGAACGTGGGCAAGCGCATGGCCATTCTGCTGATCGAAAAGGGCAAGGGCGAGGTGGTCACGGCGCCGGTCATCCGCACCGAAATCGGCGGTGGCCGGGTGCAGA
>DAIOGL010000349.1:1430-2735 GCA_036745235.1 Sulfuritalea sp. | reverse complement strand
GCGCCGACTCCTGCAGAACCGCGATGCCTGGGCGGCCGAGGCGCTGGCCGACCTGTCGGTGCCGCATCCGGAGATTCGCGAACTGGCGACGCGGATCGACATCCACCGCCACGCCCACGCCATGATCCGCCCGCTGCCCGGCCGCCTGTGGGGAGGCACGCGCAGCAGTTTCGAGCTGGGCAGGCCGGGCATCCAGTTCGCCCACGCCGATGTATCCGGCTTGTCGCTGTTCGAGGAAGCCAACTATCGCGGCGTGCTGGCCGCCGAGCGCACGCTGACGCGGCTCGGCGTATCCTATGCGTCCTCGCTATGAACGGCCTCCACATCCTTGCCGAATTTCACGCCTGCAAGGGCGACCGCCGCCTGCTGCTGGAGGCGGAACCCTTGGCGGCCCTCTGCCGCCGGGTCTGCAAGGGAGCGGGGCTGGAAGTCGTCGCCGAGGCCTTCCACCAGTTTCCCGCCGCCGGCGCGACCGGGGCCCTGGTGCTGGCCGAATCGCACCTGGCGATCCATACGTGGCCGGAACTCGAATCGGTAACGCTCGACCTTTACGTCTGCAACTATAGTCAGGATAATCGCGCTGCCGCGGAAGCCGCCTACGACGCCCTGCGCACCCGGTTCAAGCCGGGGCGCGTCGTGCGGCGCGATGTCGCTCGCGGCGATCCTGATTCTGCCGGGGGGCATGACCATTAGGCTTTTCTTCTTCCTGCTGGTGTTTGCCAACCTGATCTTCTTTGCCTGGGCACAAGGCTATTTCGGCGCAACCGACGACAGCCGCGAACCGCAGCGGCTGGCGCAGCAGTTCCAGGCCGACAAACTGCGCATCGTGCGCGACGTCAAGGCGCCGCCGGCGAAGAAGGAGGAGCCGGTCTGTCGCCTGATCAGCGGCCTGACCGTGGCCGGAGCCGAGGCCCTGAAGACCGCCGTCGAAGCCTTCGGCGGCGAAGCCAAAGTCCTGCCGCAGCAGGAACCGCCACTCCACCTGGTGCTGATCGCCGACCTGGCCAACAAGGCGGCAGCCGACAGGAAATCCGCCGAGCTGACCCGCTTCGGCGCCCAGGACCACCGCATCGTCGCCCTCGAGAACAGCCGCTTCGAAATCGTCTTCGGCAGCTTTCCCGCCGAAGCCGCGGCACGCGAACTGTTGCAGGGCCTGAACAAACGCGGCATCAAGTCGGCTCGGATCGATGCCCGCGAACAACCGCCGCTGAAGGCCCGGCTCGAGACCCGCGCCCCCGCCTCGACGCTGCAGCAGCATCTGCCGAAACTGGTTGCGCCCCATGCCGATGCCACCATCGGCGAGTG
>DAIOGL010000349.1:0-1330 GCA_036745235.1 Sulfuritalea sp. | reverse complement strand
GCGAGCGCCGCCTGGCGGCAAAGCCGGCCGGCTCTCCCTATGCCATCCTCATGGTGCCGCTGCTGATCGAGGCCGGCGACTACCGCAAGCGCGTGAACCGGATCGCCGTGGTCGATTGCGCGGAGGCCACCCAGATCGACCGCGTCATGCGCCGCAACGGGCTTGCCCGGAGCGAGATCGAACGCATTCTTGCGGCACAGGCGACGCGCGCCGAACGACTGGCGGCGGCTGACGATGTCATCGACAATGACGGCGAGCTTGCGGCCTTGCCGCCCCAGGTGGAGCGCCTGCATGTGAGCTATTTGGCATTGGCACAAGGGATTTATTGAGGTTTGCATTGATTTGGGTCACAATCGCACGAATTTTCTCCACTCGACCGGCGTGTGATCACTTACGAATACCCTCTGAGCGAGCGCGTTCGCACGCTGCTGCGGCTTGAAGATCTTTTTGACAAGATCACTCATTTCGCCGGCGCCGAAGGCGCGATGGAGCACCATGTCGCGCTCGTTACCCTGTTCGAGATTCTCGAGGTCGCCGGCCGCGCCGAGCTGAAGTTCGACCTGGTGCAGGAGCTCGAACGCCAGCGCCAGATTCTGCTTTCCTTCCGCAACAACCCCGAGATTTCCGAAGACGCGCTCTCCGGCGCGCTCTACGAAATCGAGCAGGCCAGCGCGCTGCTGCTCGCCATGCACGGCAAGATCGGCCACTACCTGCGCGAAAACGAGTGGTTGATGACCATCAAGAACCGCGCCGCGATTCCCGGCGGCGTCTGCGAGTTCGACCTGCCGGGCTATCACTACTGGCGGCATCGCGAGGCGGCGCTGCGCCAGCAGGACCTGCGCGGCTGGATCGCGCCGATGATGCCGATCCGCGCCGGGCTGGCGATCGTGCTGCGCCTGCTGCGTGCCTCGGGCCGCGCGGAGCACAAGACCGCCCAGCGCGGCGCCTTTCAACTCATGCTGAGCGGCCGCAGCGCGCAGCTGATCCGCCTCAAGATCGGACAGGGCGATCCCTGCCTGCCGGAAATTTCCGCCGGCAAGTTCGCCATCAACATCCGCTTCCTGCGTCCGGACATGGATCAGCGGCCGCGCCAGATAGACTCGACCGTGGATTTCGAACTCACGCTGTGCAACCTGTAAAGCCTGCTGCACCCCGCGTCGTTACCTGCCCGAGCTGCGGTGCTCTGGTCGAGTGGATTCCTGAAAATCGCTATCGGCCGTTTTGCTCGGCGCGCTGCAAGGGCGTCGATCTGGGCGCCTGGGCCACGGACAAATATCGCGTCGAGGCCACCGAGGAACCGCACCCGGAAGATCAGTCCGAGTAAGGCCCG
>DAIOGL010000348.1:1479-2740 GCA_036745235.1 Sulfuritalea sp. | reverse complement strand
CGGTCAGCGCCGGATCGGAGGCGCAGAACAGCGCCAGCGTCGGTCGCCCGAGAGCTGCGGCAAGATGGACCAGCCCGGTATCGACGCCGATGACGATGCGCGCCGCGGCGAGCTGCCCGGCGAGTTCCGCCAGGCTCATGGCCGGCAAGACGCCGGCGCCCGGAATGGCTCGCGCGATCTGTGCGGCGCGCTCTCGCTCGGTCGGGCTGCCGGCAGGCAAAAGACAGTTGAGGCCGCGTTTCTGCAAGGCCTGGCCCACCGCAATCCAGCGCTCTTGCGGCCACAACTTGTCGTCGCGCGAGGTGGCGGTGAGCAGTATCGCGTTCGGCCCCGCAGGCGTCGGCGCCGGGCCTTTGGACGTTCGGGATTCCGCTTCGCGGGCGAGCGATGCGGCGATGCCATAGTCGGGCGCAGCCGACGCTGCGCAATCGGCGGCGAGTGCGACGAGCCGCCGATTGCGCTCGACGGCATGAAGATTGTTCGCCACGTCGAAAGTCGCATCGTAGAAGCGGGCTGCCAGCGGTTCGCGCGCCGACGCGGCGGCATAGCCGCAGCGTTTGCCGCGCGCCATGCGGGTGATCAGCGCACTTTTCAGCAGGCCTTGGGTGTCGATTGCCAGATCGTAGCTTTGCTCGTGCAGCGTCGCTCGGAAAGAGCGGATTTCACTCCAGGTTGCAGGATTCAGCAAAGATTTTCGCCAGCGCCTGAGTGCCACCGGAATAACGCGCCTGAGCGCCGGGTGCAGGCGCGGAATGTCGATGAAGCCTTCCTCCACCACCCAGTCGATTTCCGCTTCGGGATATCTGCGGCGCAGGTCGCTGACGACCGGCAGGTTGTGAACCACGTCGCCGAGGGAGGATGTTTTGATGAGAAGAATGCGCATCGGTAGGGGCGGGATGACGCCTTGCGCCGTAAAATGCATCCCAAACGCAATTATAGCTGCCCATGACCTCTGCCGACCGCCAGCCCCTTTCCGCCGTCCTGATCACCAGGAACGCCGCCAGCCAGCTCGCGGAGTGCCTTGCGAGCGTGGCCTTCTGCGACGAAATCATCGTCGTTGACTCGGGCAGCGAAGACGCCACGGCGGAGATTGCCGGACGGCATGGCGCGCGGGTCATCCAGGCTGAATGGCGAGGCTTCGGACCGCAGAAGCAGTTCGCCGTCGAACAGGCAAGCCACGACTGGGTGCTTTGCATCGATGCCGACGAGTGCGTAACGGCGCAACTGCGCGAGAGCATCCTTGCCGCACTGTCGGCGCCGG
>DAIOGL010000348.1:0-1379 GCA_036745235.1 Sulfuritalea sp. | reverse complement strand
ATGCATCTGCTGCTGTCGCCATCGCTGCGTTTCATCAAGTTCTACTTTCTTCGCCTGGGCCTGCTGGACGGGCTTCCCGGCCTGGTGCACATCCTCGTCGGCTGCACGGCCAGCTTCGCCAAGTATGCGAAAATGATTCAATTTCAGAGACGCGATCAATGAAAGTTCTGCTTACCGGCGCTGCCGGCTTCATCGGCATGCACGTCTGCGAGCGCCTGCTGGCACGCGGCGACGAGGTGGTGGGTGTAGACAACCTCAATGACTACTACGACGTTGGCCTGAAGGAGGCGCGGCTGGCGCGGCTGGCGCCCAATCCGCGCTTCAGTCTTTCCCGGCTCGACATTGCCGATCGCGACGGCATCGCCGACCTGTTCGACAGGGAGCGCCCGCAGCGCGTCATCAACCTGGCGGCGCAGGCCGGAGTTCGCTACTCGCTGCAGAATCCGCATGCCTATGTCGATAGCAACGTGGTCGGTTTCGTGAATATCCTGGAAGGCTGTCGCCATAGCGGCGTCGAGCACTTTGTTTACGCCAGCAGTTCCAGCATCTACGGCGGCAACGAGCGCATGCCCTTCTCGGAGCACGACAACGTCGATCATCCGGTCAGCCTCTATGCTGCGACCAAGAAGGCCAACGAGCTGATGGCGCACACCTACAGCCATCTGTTCGCGCTGCCTACCACCGGCCTGCGCTTCTTTACCGTATATGGGCCGTGGGGCCGTCCCGACATGGCGCTGTTCCTCTTTACCAAGGCCATCCTCGAAGGCCGGCCGATCGACGTCTTCAACCACGGCAGAATGCGCCGCGACTTTACCTACATCGACGACATTGCCGAAGGCGTGATCCGCGTCCTCGATCGTCCACCGCAGGCCAATCCGGACTTCGACAAGCAGGTTCCCGATCCTGCAACGAGCTGGGCGCCGTATCGCGTGTTCAACATCGGCAACCACCAGCCGGTCGAGCTGATGGCCTACATCGAGGCGCTCGAACAGGCTCTGGGCAAACAGGCGACGAAGAATTTCCTGCCGCTGCAGGATGGCGATGTGCCGGCCACTCACGCCGACACCTCCGAACTCACGCGCGTCACCGGCTTTTCGCCCGAGACGCCCGTGGTTGAGGGCGTGCGTCGCTTCGTGGATTGGTACCGGAGCTACATGGGTGTCTGACCCGGCGCTGCTCGCCGTCGTTCTCAGCGGCGGTTCCGGCACGCGGCTTTGGCCCATGTCGCGCGAGCAGCATCCGAAGCAGCTACAGCCCCTCCTGGGCGGCGAGAGTTTGCTGCAACACACGCTGCGCCGCCTCGAGGGCCTGCCGCTGGGGGCGCCGATCATCGTCGGCAATCATGAATACCGCTTCCTCACCGCAGAGCAATTGCGCCA
>DAIOGL010000347.1:0-2773 GCA_036745235.1 Sulfuritalea sp. | reverse complement strand
GCCAGGGGCAGGCCGAGGAAATGGCGCGGCGGCTCGCCCGTGAAGAAGGCATCTTTGCAGGAATTTCCTCCGGTGGCGCACTCGCGGTGGCCGTGCGCATCGCGCACCAGGTGGATAATGCGGTGATCGTCAGCATCGTCTGCGACCGCGGTGACCGCTATCTGTCGACGGGCGTCTTCCCCGCCTGAGGGCTTGCGAATAAATCTACTGCGCGTGCCGGATCGGGGATTGGGCGGTGCTCGCTATCCTCATGCACAAATAAGTGCATTCCGGTAGCTGCGCTCCGGCCGCACCCCGCTGCGGCCCGCTCGCAACGATTTCTTCACAAGCCCTGACGCTGCGGCTCAGGCAGGCAGCGCGATCTTGTTATCGGTGCTGAACTGGTAGTCGCGGAAGATGTGTTCCGCTGACAGCAGCCGATAACTGCCGTCGTCGTTGCGGCGGGTAGTGTCCTTCAGCCGATAAGTGTAGTGGCCGCAAGTCCAGCAGTCGAAGTTGCGCATGTGGGTGCACAGGCAGGTCTTGTCCATCACATGGATCTTCTTCGCATGCGGATGCAGCGCCACTTCGCGGTTGTAGGCCTCGATGTACTGGCAGCTGCCGTTGGAATCCAGCAGATAGCCGAAGGCTTCGCAGTTCGGCCGAATGCCGGCGCCGATCGCGGGGCTGTTCTTCAGCATGCGCATCGGGTAGCCGGTCGGTGAAATCGTATTCACCTCGATGTCGCTTTCACTGGCCTTGAAATACTCCTGCTGCACCTTCTCCGGCAGGCCGCATTCCTTCGACACGGTGAAGCGCGTCGCGACCTGCACCGCGGCGGCGCCCATTTCCATGTAGGCGACGGCGTCCGATCCGGTAAAGATGCCGCCGGCCGGAATCAGCGGAATGTCGAGATGCTCGGCCTTCATCCAGTCGCGAATTTCGACCACGATCCTGGCGAGATCGTACTGAGCCCAGTCCATGCCGAAACCCAGGTGGCCGCCGGCCAGAGGCCCTTCGATCACGACATAGTCGGGGAGGCGGCCGGTGCGCGCGCTCTTTTTCAGAAACAGCGTCAGGGCGCGCAGGGACGAAACGATGATGCCCAGCTTGACGTCGCGGAAGCGCGGATGATCCTCCATCAGCGCAAACGAACCGAGATGCAGGCCGGCTGCCAGCGTGATGCCGTCGATGCCGGCATCGAGCGCGGCGTGGAGGCGAACGCGCAGGGTTTCCCTGGGCGCGTTCATGGTCAGCTTTTCCATGCAGTTGGCGAAGATCAGCCCGTCGCCGCGCTTGGCCTCCATGGTGCGGCCGACATGCAGGGCGGTCGCTTCCGCGAGCAGGCCGAGGTCGAACTTGACCACGGCCTTCTCCGTATTGGCGACGTTGTACTTGTACTGCCGGAGCTTGTCCTTGACGTACTTGGTATTGAAGCGCCGGTCGGAAACCGTGGGCACCATCGCGTCGGAAATGTGGCCGATACCGCCAAGCCGGGCCGCCTCCAGGGCGAGTTCCGCGGTCGAAATGTCGACGCCCATGCCGCCGACAACGATCGGAACCAGTTCTTTCTTGCCCAGCCGCAGGCGGAAATCATCGACGCGCTTCATTGCAAGCTTTTCCACTATTTGACAGCCCGACATTATCGCCTGTCGGCGGCCAGTTCTGTCGCCGCGGCGACGGAAAATTCTCGCCGGCTCAGGCGATCAGCTGCAAGAGCGCTTCTCCATAGCGGTCGGCCTTGGCCTGGCCGATGCCGGGCACCGCGAGCAGTTCGCTCAGACTGTCCGGGCGGCGGGCGGCGAGTTCGCGCAGGCTCTTGTCGTGGAGGATCACGTAGGCCGGCACGCCCTGTTCGCGCGCCAGTCCGGCACGCCAGGCGCGCAGCGCATCGAACAGCGGTGCGTCGGCCTCTGCCAGGGCGGGTCCGTCGTCCGGTCGCCGTCCCGCCAGCGCCGACTTCTTGCCGGGAACACGCTTTGCCTGCCGGCGCAGCGACAGGGTCGCTTCGCCCTTCAGCACCGGCCGCGCCGCGTCGGTCAGGCGCAGCCCGCCGTAGGCCTGCGCGTCGGCCTGCAGCAAACCGGCGGCGAGCAGCTGGCGGAATACCGAGCGCCAGCCGGCGTCGTCGAGATCCGTGCCGGCACCGAAGGTGGGCAGGTCGCCATGGCCGAACTGCTGGACTTTTTCGGTAGCCTTGCCCCGCAGGATGTCGATCAGGTGTCCGGCGCCGAATCGCTGGCCGGTGCGCAGGGCCGCCGACATGGCCTTTTGCGCGGCGACCGTGCCGTCCCAGAGTTGCGGCGGGTCGAGGCAGGTGTCGCAGTTGCCGCAGGCCCCGGCCTCCTCACTGAAATACTTGAGCAGCAGCGCGCGCCGGCAGGCGGCGGTCTCGCACCAGGCCAGCAGGGCGTCGAGCTTGCTCCGCTCGACGCGCTTCTGTTCCTCGCCCGCCGCCGATTCGTCGATGCGCAGGCGGTGGATCACGACGTCGTTGAGGCCGTAGGTCATCCAGGCCTCGGCGGGTTCGCCGTCGCGGCCGGCGCGGCCGGTTTCCTGGTAGTAGGCCTCGAGGCTCTTGGGCAGATCGAGATGGGCGACGAAGCGCACGTCGGGCTTGTCGATGCCCATGCCGAAGGCGATGGTCGCCACCATGACGACGCCGTCTTCGCGCAGAAAGCGCTGCTGATGTTGCAGGCGCACGGCGGCGTCGAGCCCGGCATGGTAGGGCAGGGCGGTGATGCCCTGCTGATTGAGCCAGGCGGCGGTTTCATCGACCTTTTTGCGCGACAGG
>DAIOGL010000346.1:0-2812 GCA_036745235.1 Sulfuritalea sp. | reverse complement strand
TGAGGCCCGAGGGCTGCGATATCTACGAGGACCGGCCGACCGCCTGCCGCTACTACCCGGTGGCCCTGCTGTCGATGCGCAAGCAGGACGAGTACGTCGACCGCGACTCCTACGCCCTCGTCAAGGAGGACCACTGCAAGGGCCACGAGGTCGATCGCCGTATCACCATCGCCGACTATCGCAAGGAACAGGGGCTCGACCAGTACGACGAACTGGCGCGCGGCTGGCGCCAGCTGGTACTGAAGAAGAAATCTTCGGGTCCGTCCATCGGCAAGCCGAGCCTGCGCAGCCGGCAGCTGTTCTTCATGGCCTGCTACGACATCGACCGTTTCCGTGACTTCGTCAGCGCCGAATCCTTCGCCAAGCTGTTCGACCTGCCGCAGGCGGAGAAGGATGCGCTGATGACCGACGACGTCGCGCTGATGCAGTTCGCCTTCCGCTTCCTGCGCCAGGTGATGTTCGGCGAGGAAAGCATTGCGCTCAATGCGGAAGCGGCGCAGGAGCGTCTCGCAAAAGTTCAGGAAAAGCGCCTGATCGAAGAGCGCGAGGCGGCGAAGAAGCGCGCCATGGAGTCTGAAGCCGAGGGCGACGAAGGCTTCGACTGATTGAATGAGAGTCGGCACTGGCGATACGGTGATTGTTACCGTATCGCCAGCGCCGACTCCCGAGTCCGAGACGCGTCGGCTCTACTTGCCGGCGATCTTTTCCAGCTTTTCGGCGCGGATCAACTGACCGTTGAGCGCCGCGTCCTTGGCCGAGCCGCCGTAGGCGACGGTCATCAGCTGCGAGTAGTAGACCACGGGCATGTTGAACTTGGTGCCCTGCTTCTTGTTGATTTCCGACTGATAGACCTCGACGTTGGCCTGGCACAGCGGGCAGGGCGTCACGATCATTTCGGCGCCGTGGTCATAGGCCGATTCGACGATGTCGCGAATCTGCTTCTGGCTCTTTTCCGGTTCGGAAAACGCCAGCGCGCCGCCGCAGCAGGTGACCTTCTGGTCGTAGGTCTTGAGCGCTTCGCCGCCGAAGGTCTCGACCATCTTGTCGAGGTACATCGGATTTTCGAAGGACTCGCCGTCGATGCCGAAGGGCCGGTTGGTCTGGCAGCCGACATAGCCGGCGAACTTGATGCCTTCCAGAGACTTCTTCATCGGCGCCTTGAGGCCGTCGTAGCCGAAGTCCTCGATCAGCACTTCGACCATGTGGCGCACATTCGCGCCGCCGCTGTAGTGCAGCCCGGCAGCGGCCAGCGCCTCGTTGGTTTCCTTCATCAGCTGCGCCGAGCCATCCAGACGTTCCTTGGATTCTCGCGCGCCGAGCCAGCAGGCGGCGCAGGTGGCCACGATGTCCTGCCCCGGCAGATGGGTCTCGGCCTGGGCGAAGTTGCGCGCGTTGATTGCGATGCGCGGCAATTCGCCGCCTTCGCAATAACCGACAGAGGCGCCGCAGCAGTTCCAGTCCGGAATCTCGGTCAGCTTGATGTCGAGCGACTTGCACATGGAGTTGGTCGACACCAGGTAATTCGATGCCGAGGCCTTGAGCTGCGAGGAGCAGCCGGGGTAGAACGCGTATTCCTTCTTTGCCATTTTCTCTCTCCGTCAGCGTCAGGCCGTGAAGCCCTTCTTGCGATCCTCGATTTCCTTGGCCTTGGCCACAATGGCGTGGAATCCCTTGAGATCCTTGACGCCGTGACCACCGAAGATTTCCATCGGGTTTAGGCGCTTGGCCAGGAACAGGCCGAGACCGATGCTCTGCATCCCGAGCGCCTCCTTGATGCCGGAGACCAGGCCGCCCCTGAAGTAGTGGCGAAGTGTCAACGTCAGTTCATTGACGCGTCCCTTCTTGGTCAGGTTGTTCCAGAACAGGGTGGCGAACTCGCGCGTCGGCTGGCCCTTGGGCGCCAGATTGAGGCGATGGGCGTAATTGGCCAGGCCGTGCATGATGTGCGTAATCGGCAGCTGCCGCGGGCAGCGGACGATGCAGTTGTAGCAGGAGGTGCACATGAACATCGAGTCGGAACCCAGCACCTCGTCGCGCTTGCCGGCGCGGATCATCATGAAGATCTTCTGCGGCGAATGTTCCCAGGCCGAGCCGAGCGGGCAGGAGCCGGCGCAGACGCCGCACTGCATGCACATCTTGACCATGTGGCCTTCTTCGACGTTGGCCTCGACTTCCCTGAGGAAGTTGTTGCGGTAACGCTCGATGGCCGTCTGATTTGCGGTAGTCATTAATCGCGTCTCCAGTATTGGCTCAGCCGAAGCCCTTCATGGGCGAGGGGCCGAGCTTGTCGAGTTCGGCGACGTAGTCGTTGATCAGCTTGACCACGCGGGCGTTGTCGGTGATCGCCACTTCCTGCGTCTGCACCCGCTCGGGTTCGAGGCCGAGCTGCGTCAGCGTGTCGCCGATCTTGCTCATCCGGTAGTGCGCGAGCTCCGAGCCCTTGACGAAGTGGCACTGGTAGTCGTCGCCCTTCTTGCACCCCATCATCATCACGCCATCGTAGCCGGCGTTCAGCGCATCGGTGATCCAGATGGTGTTGACCGAACCGAGGCAGCGCACCGGAATGACGCGGACGAAGGCGGAGTAGTTGATGCGCGCCAGGCCGGCCATGTCGAGCGCCGGGTAGGCGTCGTTCTCGCAAGCCAGCACAAGGATGCGCGGCTTCTCCTCGTCCTCCTCGGGAATCTCGACCGCCTTGACCTGGCTGCCGACGGTGTCGCAGGAGTAGTTCTCGAAGGAGATCACGCGCACCGGGCAGGCGCCCATGCAGGTGCCGCAGCGGCGACACCGTTCTTCGTTGAAGACCGGGAAA
>DAIOGL010000345.1:0-2822 GCA_036745235.1 Sulfuritalea sp. | reverse complement strand
TCGCAGGCGGCGAGCACGGTCTCCGGCGCGCCCTTGCAGTAGAGCATGCGGCCCTGCGGCGTTGCGCAGAGTACCGACATGCGCTTGCGGTCGGTATCGAAGGGGATTTCGTCGATCCGCTGGTAGCCGGCAAGTTCGCCGGCAACCTGCCGTCCCATGCCGGCCAGCGCCACTTCCATCGGGTCGCCCAGCAATTTCTCATCGACGATCTTCAGGTTGTGGCACAGCGCGGCATTGACGAACAGTTCGCGGTTGTCCTCGGTCAGGCGCGGCTGCCTGGCGAGATCGCCGAAATCGAGAAAGCCGCCGCCCAGCCACAGGCGCTGCACCGACATGAGGTTCTGCGTCAGCGTGCCGGTCTTGTCGCAGCAGATCGTCGTCGTCGAACCGAGCGCCTCGACCGCGGGCAGGTGGCGCACCAGCGCATTGCGTTTGGCCATGCGCTGCGTCGCCATGGCCAGCGACAGCGTCACCGTCGGCAGCAGGCCTTCGGGCACGTTGGCGACGATGATGCCGATGGCGAACAGCAGGTTCTCCCAGGTCGGCAGACCCATGGCCTGGCCGATGAAGAACAGCGCCACGCCCATGCCCGTGGCGAGCGCCGCGACGATGCGCGACAGGCGTGCAATTTCGCGCTGCAGCGGTGACGATGCGGCGCCGGCGGTCTGCGTCAGATGGGCGATGCGGCCGAACTCGGTATGCATGCCGGTGGCGTACACCACTGCATGCGCCTGGCCCGACACCACGGAAGTCCCGGCCAGCAGCACGTTCTTCGCATAGAGCGGCGAATCCTCGGCGCTTGGCTCGATGGTGCGCGCCTTGGGCAACGATTCGCCGGTGACCGTCGCGGTGTTCACACGCAGCGCGGAGGCTTCGATCAGGCGGCAGTCGGCCGGAACGAAGTTGCCTTCCTCCAGCACCACGATATCGCCGGGGACCAGTTCGCTGGCCAGCAGCTCGACGATCTCGCCACCGCGCAGCGCCTGCACCTTCTGCGGCAACAACTGGCGCAGCGCTTCGACGGCCTGTTCGGCCTTGTATTCCTGCCAGAAGGAAAAGATACCGTTGACGATGATGACGCCGACGATGGCGACACCGAGGCGGCCCATGCCCTGGCCCGGATCGAAGTAATCCGCCAAAAAGGCCAGCGCGGCCCCGATCCACAGAATGATCGCGAAGAAGTGGGTGAATTCGCGCGCGAAAGCGAGCAGCAGATGCTCGTGAGCGACTTCCTCAACATGGTTCGGCCCGAACTCCACCAGCCGGCGCGCTGCCTCGGCGGCGGCGAGGCCGGCTGCCGTCGTCTTCAGGCTGGCGAGGGACTGCTCGGCGCTGAGGCCGTGGATATGCACGGCTGGCAGCTACTTCAACGGACTCCGGCGCGCTGCAACCGTGCCCGCAACGCGGCGATTTCATCCAGCAGGTCGAGCGCCAGCGCCACGCCAGGCGGATTGATTTCCAGGTCGCGCGACAGCCGCAGCGCCAGCCGCGCGCGGCGCAGGGACTCGCCGCCGAAGCGCCAGTCCTGCGGCGAGTCGCCAGCCGGCTCCAGCACGCCCTCGAAAACCCAGGTCAGCACATGCTCCTGTTCGGCGCTGCATGCCTGACACAGCTCGATCAGCGTCAATTGGACCTGCTCTTCGACTACCCGCCCCTCAATCAACGTCATATTGGTCTGGTTCATGACGAATCATCCTTTCCTCTGTTCCCTGGGGTTGAAGTCGAAGGCCTTGCCCATGGCACGGTAGGCCTCCTTCGCGGCGTCGCTGTCCGCCGGCGGCAGGGCGATGTTCAGCGTCACGTACAGATCGCCCGGCGGCGTACCGGGAATGCCGCGGCCTTTCAGGCGCAACTGGCGGCCCGCGGCCGAGCCGGGCGGAATCGTGAGCTGCACCTGTCCTTCCGGCGTCGGCGCCGTCACCGAAGCGCCCAGCGCCGCTTCCCAGGGTGCCAGCGGCAGGTCCACATAGACGTCGCGGCCGTCGGCACGGAACTGCGGATCAGGCTTGAAAGCGATTTCCAGATACAGGTCGCCGGCCGCACCCCCGCCCAGGCCGGGACCGCCCTGACCGGCCAGGCGCAGATGCTGGCCGGCGCGGATGCCCTTGGGAATGCGCACCTCCAGCGTTCGTTCCTGCGTCGTGACGCGGCCCTGCGCATCCAGCGTGGGCATGCGCAGCGAAATGCTGCGCTGCGCGCCGCGATAGGCATCGACCAGATCGATCAGCACCTTGGCATGGTGATCCTGGCCTTGCGCATGCATGTGCGCACGCTGCCCGGCATTTGCGTGGCGGCCGAACAGCGCTTCGAAGAAATCCGAGTGATCGCCGCCGAGCCCGGCGCCGAAGTCGCCGCCGCTGAATTCGAAGCCGGCGTCCCAGCCCGGCGGCGGCTGGAAGTCCTGCCCGGTCTTCCACTGGCTGCCCATCTGGTCGTAGGCCGCGCGCTTCTCCGGATCCTTCAGCACCGCATAGGCTTCACCGAGTTCCTTGAAGCGCGCCTCGGCGTCGGGATCCTTGCTGACGTCCGGATGGTACTTGCGCGCCAGTTTGCGGTAGGCGTGCTTGACGTCGTCCTGCGTCGCGCCGCGCGGAACGCCGAGAGTTTCGTAGTAGTCCTTGAACTTCATGGTGCCGGGCTCGCTGCTGTGGTCTGCCACATTGATATTACACGGGCTGCCGCAGGCTAATCGATATGCCGATCAATGCTCTGTACGCTGTCACACACTGCGGCATGCAACCACCTTGGCCGGCCAGCAGGTTTCCTTGCTAGCACGCGGCCCAGTGCGGCGTTGCGATGCCTTCACCGAGGTCAGCCTCGAC
>DAIOGL010000344.1:0-2829 GCA_036745235.1 Sulfuritalea sp. | reverse complement strand
GACATCAAGCCCTCCTCGCGCCAGTACCCGTGGATCCGCTTCGATTTCGACGAGAAGGAAAAGCTGCACCGCCTGGCCTGCGAAATCGAGAACCTCGGCTTCGGCTACGAGCCGAAGGTGCCGATCATCAAGTCCTTCTCGACCAGCATCGAGGCCGGCGACAAGGTCGCCATCATCGGCGAGAACGGCGTCGGCAAGACCACGCTGCTGCGTCTGCTGGCCGGCGAAAAGCTCGGCGGCCTGACGCCGCAGGGCGGCAAGGTGAAGTGGGCCGAGAAGGCCCGCCCCGGCGTCTTCGCCCAGGACCACGCGGCCGAGTTCGCCGACAAGACGCCGCTCACCGAATGGATCGTGCAGTGGGTGCGTGCCGGCGGCTACGAAGGCGGCGACGTCGAGACCCTGGTGCGCGGCACGCTGGGCCGGCTGCTTTTCTCCGGCGACGAGGCGAAGAAGCCGGTCAACGTGATTTCCGGCGGCGAGCAGGGCCGCATGCTGTTCGGCAAGCTGATGCTGCTCAGGAACAACGTGCTGCTGATGGACGAACCGACCAACCACCTCGACATGGAATCCATCGAGTCGCTCAACAGTGCGCTGGAAAAATACACCGGCACGCTGATTTTCGTGTCGCACGACCGCGAGTTCGTTTCCTCGCTGGCGACGCGCATCATCGACATCAAGCCGGACCGGACCATCGTCGACTATCGCGGCAGCTACGAGGAATATCTGGCCAACCAGGGCCTTGCATGAACCTGCTGCGCGGCGCGGCCCGCTTCATTCTCAAACTGATGGGCTGGAAACTGCTGGATTTGCCGCAGCTACCTGCCAAGGCCGTGGTGATCGCCTATCCTCACACCTCGAACTGGGATTTTCCCGTCACGCTGCTGGCGCTCGCCGCCCTGCCCTACGGCGCGCACTGGGTGGGCAAGGACAGCATGTTTCGCGGCCCGCTCGGGCCGGTCATGCGCAGCCTGGGCGGCATCGAGGTGAATCGTCGCGAACGCACCGGCTTCGTCGAGCGCATCGCCGATGAATTTCGCCAGCGGGAGAACTTCCACCTGATCATCGCCACCGAAGGCACGCGCAGCCGGCAGGCCGGGTGGAAATCCGGCTTCTACCGGATCGCGCTGGCGGCAGCGGTGCCGGTCATCATGTCCGTCGTCGATTACGCCAGGCGCGAGGTGGGCCTGTTGTCCAGCATCGTGCTCAGCGGCGACGAGGACGTCGACATGGCCAAGATCGCCGCCTGCTACGAAGGCCGCCAGGGCTTTCACCCCGAAAACGCTTCACCCATACGACTACTATGATTCTTCTGCGCGACCTGGGTTTTTCCCGCAACGGCGAGGCGCTCGTCACCGGCGCTTCGCTGCAACTGCATCCGGGCTGGAAAGTCGGCCTCACGGGCGCCAACGGTTGCGGCAAATCGTCCTTCCTCGGCCTCCTGCGCGGCGAACTGCATGCCGACCGCGGCGACCTCGAGCGGCCCCCGAACTGGGTGCTGGCCCACGTCGCGCAGGACACGCCGGCGCTGCCCGATGCCGCGCTCGACTTCGTGCTCGACGGCGACACCGAACTGCGCCAGATCGAACGCGACCTCGCCGCCGCCGAGGCGCATCACGACGACCATCATGCCGGCGAACAGATCGGCCTGCTGCATTCGCGGCTGGGCGAGATCGACGGCTACGCGGCGCCGGCGCGCGCGGCCGCCCTGATGCATGGCCTCGGCTTTTCCGACGAGGACTTCCAGCGCCCGGTGGCCGAGTTCTCCGGCGGCTGGCGCGTGCGCCTCAACCTGGCACGCGCGCTGATGTGCCGCTCCGACCTGCTGCTGCTCGACGAACCGACCAACCACCTCGACCTCGACGCGATCATCTGGCTCGAAGCCTGGCTGAAGAGCTATCCCGGCACGCTGATCCTGATTTCGCACGACCGCGATTTCCTCGACGTCGTCACCAGCCACATCCTCGCCATCGAGGCCGGCAAGATGCAGCTGTTCACCGGCAACTACTCGGCCTGCGAACGCGCGCGCGCCGAACGCCTGGCCAACGACCTGGCGCTGGCGGCCAAGCAGAAGCGCGAGGCGGCGCACCTGCAAAGCTACATCGACCGCTTCCGCGCCAAGGCGTCGAAAGCGCGCCAGGCGCAAAGCCGGATCAAGATGCTGGCGAAGATGGGCGACATCGTCGCCGCCCACATCGACACGCCCTTCAGCTTCCGCTTTCCCGAACCCTCCGGCTTCTCCGATCCGCTGCTGCTGGTGGACGACGCAAGAGTCGGCTATGGCGATACGGCAATTTTCGAGAAGCTCAACTTCACGCTGCGGCCCGACAGCCGCATCGGCCTGCTCGGCCGCAACGGCGCCGGCAAGTCGACGCTGATGAAGCTGCTCGCCGGCGAGTTGCAGCCGCTGGCCGGCGTGCGCGAGGAGGGGCGCAACCTCAAGCTCGGCTACTTCGCCCAGCACCAGCTCGAACAACTGCGGCCGGCCGAATCGCCGCTGTGGCACATGATCAAGCTGGAGCCGCGCACGCGCGAACAGGACCTGCGCAACTACCTGGGCGGTTTCGATTTTCGCGGCAACATGGTCGATGCCCCCTGCGGCCGCTTTTCCGGCGGCGAGAAGACGCGCCTGGCGCTGGCGCTGATGATCCGCACCGCGCCCAACCTGCTGCTGATGGACGAGCCGACCAACCACCTCGACCTCGAAATGCGCGAAGCGCTGACCATCGCGCTGCAGGAAACCGAGGCCGGCATGGTGCTGGTTTCGCATGACCGCCACCTGCTGCGCGCGACCTGCGACGAACTCTGGCTGGTGGCCGACGGCAAGGTGAC
>DAIOGL010000343.1:0-2836 GCA_036745235.1 Sulfuritalea sp. | reverse complement strand
AGGACGGCAAGATCAAGTTCAAGAAATACGGCCCGCTGGACATCGAGCTGCGGGTGGCGACGATTCCCTCGACCGGCGGCGTAGAAGACGTCGTGATGCGTATCCTCGCCGGCGGCGAGCCGATCCCGCTGGACAAGCTGGGCGTGTTGCCGACCAATCTGACCAAGCTGAAGGCGACGATTTCGAAGCCTTACGGACTCTTCTTTGTCTGCGGCCCGACCGGTTCCGGCAAGACCACGACGCTGCACTCGGTGTTGGGTTATCTCAATACCGTGGATACCAAGATCTGGACCGCCGAAGATCCTGTGGAAATTACACAGAAGGGTCTGCGCCAGGTCCAGGTCAACAAGAAGGTGATGGACTTTCCGATGGTGATGAAGGCCTTCCTGCGAGCCGACCCGGACATCATCATGGTGGGTGAAATGCGCGACGCCGAAACCACCGGCATCGGCATTGAGGCATCGCTTACGGGCCACTTGGTGTTTGCCACCCTGCACACCAACAGCGCACCTGAATCAATCATTCGACTGCTCGACATGGGCATGGATCCCTTTAACTTCTCCGATGCCCTGTTGGGGATTCTTGCCCAGCGCCTGGCAAAGCGGCTGTGCAAGTGCAAGGAAAGCTATACGCCCGATGCGGACGAAGTTCGGCTGTTCATGAAAGAGTATTGCAGCGAACTGGACAATACCGCGCCCTTCCTCAAGGACAAGGATGCCGCCTATGCGGCTACGCTGGAACGTCTGATCAAGGACTACGGGAAAGATGGCCATCTGGTCTTCGCTCGGGCGAAGGGCTGCGACACTTGCGGCGGCAGCGGCTACAAGGGGCGTGTCGGCTTGCATGAGCTGATGATCGGCACGGAGCCGCTGAAGAAGCTGATTCAGGAGCACGCGCGGGTCGCGCAGCTGTTTGCCCAGGCGCTGGAGGACGGCATGCTGACCCTGAAGATGGATGGTCTCGAAAAGGCCCTGCAAGGGGTGACCGACCTCAAGCAAGTGCGCGCTGTCTGCATCAAGTAGGTGATGGGCGTGGACAGTTCCAGCGACTTGTTTCGTCGTCTCGAGCAACTGAACGCCATTGGTGCCGCGCTCTCCAAGGAGCGTGACATCAATCGGCTGCTCGAGTCCATCCTTGTCGCAGCGAAGACAATTACCCACGCCGACGGCGGAACGCTGTATCGCATGACGGAGGACGGTCAGGCCTTGCGTTTCGAAATCATGCGCACCGATTCGCTGCACATCGCGATGGGCGGTACTACCGGCCACGCCATCAACTTCCCGCATTTGCCGCTGAAGAACGATCGCGGCGCGGCCAATGACTCCATGGTGGCTGCCTATGCGGCCATTCATGACAAGACGGTCAATATCGCCGACGCCTATACCGAGGCCGGCTTCGATTTTTCCGGCACCCGTAGTTTCGATCAGCGCACGGGCTATCGCTCGCAGTCCTTCCTCACGGTGCCGATGAAGAACCACGAGGGCGAAATCATTGGCGTGCTGCAGCTCATCAACGCCATCGATCCACTGGGTCATCAGGTAAAGACGTTTTCGTCGGCCGACCAGAGCCTTGCCGAGTCGCTTGCCTCGCAGGCAGCCATCGCCCTGACCAATCGCCTGCTGATCACCCAGCTCGAAGAGCTCTTCGAGTCGTTCATCAGTCTGATCAACCTGGCGATCGACGAGAAATCGCCGTATACGGGCGGCCACTGCCAGCGGGTGCCGGCCCTGACCATGATGCTGGCCGAGGCAGCAGACGCTACAAACGCGGGTCCTCTGGCTTCATTCAGAATGGATGAGCGCGATCGCTACGAACTCAAGATCGCAGGCCTTCTGCACGATTGCGGCAAGGTCACGACGCCGGTTCATGTGGTTGACAAGGCTACCAAGCTGCAAACTCTCTTCGATCGCATCCACTTGGTCGATACCCGTTTTGAAGTGCTCAAACGCGACGCCGAGATTCATGCTCTGCGCAAGCAGCTTGCGCTGCGTGGAAGCGGCGATGTCGCGGCAGACGACGCGATCTGGCAACAATACCACGAGGAAGTCCGTGCTCTGGACGAGGAGCGGGAGTTCCTGCGCAAAACCAATGTCGGCGGCGAGACGATGAAGGATGCGGATCTGCAGCGCGTGCGCGATATTGGCAGCGGGCGAAAGTGGCGCAATGTCGATGGCGTCGAAACCGAGTTCCTCAGCGCCGACGAGGTCGACAATCTGACCATCCGTGCCGGCACCCTGACGCTGAAGGAACGCGACATCATCAACCACCATATCGTTGCCACCATAAAGATGCTGGAGCAGCTGCCGTGGCCGAAACACCTGACGCGGGTGCCCGAGTATGCCGGCGGTCATCACGAGCGCATGGATGGCAAGGGCTATCCCAAGGGGCTGACTCGTGAGCAAATGTCGGTGCAGGCAAGGATGATGGGTATCGCCGACATCTTCGAGGCGCTGACCGCGCGCGACCGGCCCTACAAGCATGGCATGAAACTGTCGCAGGCCATGGGAATCATGGCCAATTTCAAGAAGAATGGCCATATCGATCCCGACCTGTTCGATGTATTCGTCAAGCAAGGGGTCTATCGGCGCTATGCGGAGCAGTTTCTCGATCCGGCACAGATTGACGGCGTGGATGAGATGGCATTGACGGGATAGTTGCGTTGCCGCGGAAGGTCTGCCCCAATTCAACCGGATGAAGGAATGCCGCGCTGTCCATGCGCTTCTCGGATCCTTGCGGACGGGACCGAGCCATGATCAAGTCAGCATGTTCTCGATGCCGCCGTTGCGGGCTGTCGCAGGACACCTGGCCGAATCGCCAACCACCGGACCTCACCGTC
>DAIOGL010000342.1:0-2855 GCA_036745235.1 Sulfuritalea sp. | reverse complement strand
ACCAGCGCGCCGGCCTGATCCACTTCCAGCCATAGATCGACCTCGTAGGGATGCGCGCGCGTGCCCTGAACATCGGCTTCGACATGGATTTCGCCGGGTGCCCGCTCCACGCTTTTCATCCGCACGCGCCCCTCGGCGGCGTATTCCCGACCGCTTTGCACCGTTGCCGCATCAAACAGGCCGGAAAACTCGGCCAGCACGTCGCTATTCGTAAAAAGTTTGGCGGGCATTCAGAAGAAGAGGGAGTAGCGGACGCTTGCAGCCGCGGGTCGACGACCATAGCACATACAGCCGTCGGGAAGTGTTTCAGGCAACCCACCCGGACCCGCAACGGGCCATGTGAAGGCCCTTGACGGCCGGTAGAAGGCCTTGCCACAAGTCTCGATTACTTTTTTTAACCCATTGATCAAAATATGTTTTCGACGAATGCACGGGGATTTCGTATAGGCTGTTCGCCTGATTCCCGACCCCTTGCCAAGGACTGCGCCGGCAGCTAAGTTTCGCTCCCGGCCGCAACGGTTCGCGGCACTCTCGACCCACCACACACTGATACCGATACCGCTGATGCGCCCCGCACAACTCTCCTTCGTCCTCGAACGCGAATTCCTCAGCACCGCCGAAGGCCACCACACGCCGGTCATGCTCTGGGGGCCGCCGGGCGTCGGCAAGTCGCAGATCGTGGCCCAGGTCGCCGCGCGCAATGCGGCTCCGGTCATCGACATCCGCCTGTCGCAAATGGAACCCTCCGACCTGCGCGGCATTCCCTTCCGCATCGGCAACACGGTCGAGTGGGCCGTGCCGGCGCTGCTGCCGGACGAATCGCGCCACGGCCCGCGCGGCGTGCTGTTTCTCGACGAAATCACCTCGGCGCCGCCCGCCGTGGCCGCGGCCGCCTACCAGCTGATCCTCGACCGGCGGCTGGGCGAATACCGCATCCCCGAAGGCTGGGCGATCTTCGCCGCCGGCAATCGCCAGGGCGATCGCGGCGTCACCTACGCCATGCCGGCACCGCTGGCAAACCGCTTCTCGCACTTCGAGGTCGACGTCAATCTCGACGACTGGGCCCACTGGGCCTACGCCAATGGCATCGACGAACGGCTGGTCGGCTTCCTCCGCTTCAAGCCCGAGCTGATTTTCGACTTCGACCCGGCCAGGACGCTGGCGGGCGAGATGGCGTTCCCCAGCCCGCGCTCGTGGGAGTTCGCCCACCGCGCCCTGCGCAAGTTCGGCGACCATCCGGAAATGCTTGCCGGCGCGCTGGCCGCCTGTGTCGGCCATGCCGCGGGGATCGAATGTGCCGCCTGGATCGAGAGTCTGGACCGGCTGCCGGATCTCGACGCCATCGTCGAGGGCCGCGATGCCGCCGTGCCGGCCGAGATCGACCTGCAATACGCAGTTGCCGCGGCGCTGGCCGGCCGCGCCCTGCGCGCCAAGGGAACGCCGGCGGCGGCGCAGGTCTGGGGCAACATCCTCGACTACGCGCAGCGGCTGCCGCTCAGGGAAATGGGCGTGATGCTGGTGTCCGACATGCATCGCGGCATCGGCTCCAGGCTGTTCGCCGTGCCGCAGTTCGCCGGCTGGGCCAACGCGGTGGCGGATGTGATGCTCTATGAGTGAGTCTGCCGCGGCCAAGCTCGCGGCGGCCCGCACCAGGCTCATCCTCGACAAGCCCTTCCTCGGCGCGCTGGTGCTGCGGCTGCCGCTGGCGGAAGCCGGCGCCTGGTGCCGCACCACCGGCACCGACGCGAAGAAGCTCTACTACAACCCGAAGTGGATCGACAGTCTCGGCACCGCCGAAGTGCAGTTCGCGCTGGCGCACGAGGCGCTGCATTGCGCGCTCGGCCACTTCGCCCGGCGCGGCCACCGCGTGCAGCGCAAGTGGGATCTCGCCTGCGACTTCGCCATCAACCCGCTGCTGATCGACGAAGGCCTCAAGCCGCCGCTCGGCTCGCAGGTGCTCTCGCTCTATCGCGGCATGGCCGCCGAGGAAATCTATCCCTGCCTCGATGACAGCCTCGACAATGAAACGCTCGACGACCATTCCTGGGACGGCGACGAGGGCGGACAAGGCGGTCAAGGCGACGGCGAAAGCGGCGACCAGGGCGGCAGCAGAGCTCCAGAAGTTATGTCTCCGGCTGAGCCGGAGACGGTATCCCTTGCGGACGGCGCTGGCTGCACGGCGAACGAACCCGGCGAAGGTCCGCCGCCACCGCTGTCGGCGCGGGAGAAAGAGCAATTGCAGCAGCAGTGGCAGCGCCACCTGGCGGGCGCTGCACAACGCGCACGTGAGGCCGGCAAGCTCTCGGGCAATCTGGCGCGGCTGGTGGACACCGCGCTGGCGCCCCAGGTATCGTGGCGCGCCGCATTGGCGCAGTACCTGTCGCAGGCCGCGCGCGACGACTACAGCTATCAGCGGCCGTCGCGGCGCAGCGGCGAAAGCTCGGGCGACGTGATCTGGCCGAGCCTGCGCAGCCATGCCGGCGACATTTTCGTGGCGCTCGACACCTCCGGTTCGATCGCGGACGCCGACCTCGCGCAGTTCGTCGGCGAACTCAACGCCATCAAGGGCGCGCTGCCGGTGCGCATCACGCTGGTGGCCTGCGATGCGGCGCTGGCGCCCGACGCGCCCTGGGTCTGCGAACCCTGGCAGGAACTGCGTCTGCCGCGCAAATTCGAGGGCGGCGGCGGCACCGCCTTCGCCCCGGTGTTCGAGTGGATCGAGCGCGAGGCCGCCCATCCCGATGCGCTGGTGTATTTCACCGACGGCGAAGCCGCCTTTCCGAAGCTGGCGCCGCATTACCCGGTGCTGTGGCTGATCAAGGGCAAGGCGTCGGTGCCTTGGGGCAGAAGGATCC
>DAIOGL010000341.1:0-2858 GCA_036745235.1 Sulfuritalea sp. | reverse complement strand
CCATGGCAGGCATCCACATCACCGATATCGAAGCGGCCATCAACTACTGGCGCGAGCGCGAACCCTCGCCCGATGGCATCACGCTGGCCAAGCCCGTCCGAGCCTTGGCCGAGGTCTACGCCTTGATGGTTTTTTACCGGGAGCAGGAGGCCGACGAGCACAGCATGCCGGCCCCGGCGCTGCAAGCCTGGATGGGCTGGTACGAAAGCACGCCCGACACGCCCTGCATTGCCATCTGTTCCACCAGCCAGGGCGATCCCGAGTGCAAGGGCTGTGGCCGGACTTTCGACGAGGTCCAGCTGTGGACCGAGATGCGCCCGGCGCAAAAACGGCAAGTCTGGCGCCGCATCTCGCTACATGGGAGCGCTTGGCGTTTCAACCGCTATGCCGAACGGGCAGCAGAATACGGCCAGCCTTGTCATGCCTAGCTGCTGAGAATAAATTGATTGCGTCACATCGGCCCCATCGGGCTCGCGGAGTCGAGCGGCAAGAGGGCTGGCCGGGGTAGATAAGGAGGTGACTCCAAAGAGAGGCAGGGCGGCGGCCATGAGCCGTGCCGTGTCCGATAATGCCCACTCCTGGATGGTGAACAGTGATTGGTATGCCCGTGCAAGCAGGTAATCATCTTCGTGACAAAGCAAGACTTGCGACACCTATGCTGAACCGACTCAGGGCGTTATTCGAGCGAAGGCTGGAGACTCTACGGGGCGGGCCGAGTAGAGGGACGTCGCGGCCTGGCTCGGCTGTCGATGCATTGCGCCGTCAGGGCAATAGCCATCTTGCCGCCGGCGAAATGGAACGGGCGGAGAGCTGTTTCAGAGCAGGACTGAAAGAAGACCCTAATGACATCAAATGCCTTGTCTGTCTGGGATACGCGCTCAAGGAACAAGGACGCCTGAGCGAGGCTTACGAAGTGCTGCAACAGGCCAGCGACCTTGCCGCCGGAACTCCGCAAGCGTACGAAGCACACTATCTCCAGGGAGAGATCTCGCGGCAGAAGGGGGATACTCCCCGTGCCGTGACGCATTTTCAGACGGCGCTTCAATTGAAGCCGGACTTCACGCCGGCCTGCAAGGACTTATTGGAGCTTCACCGCGCGCAGGGTAATCCAGAAGCCGCACGTGAGGTATTGAACCATTGCCTGCGTCGGCAGCCGGAGTGCTTGGAGTATCGGTTGTGGGCGACCGAGCAAAGTCTGCGTGAGATTGATTTTGCGGGAGTCGTTGAGCACTTGACCGTTGCCATGCGACTGGGGGCGACCGCGCCGGACTCCTACATGACACTGGGGGCCGCGCTTTGCCGATTGGGGAGGGTGGCCGAGGGTGAACAGAAAATGGATGTTGGCGTGGCCTTGGATCCGACGCTTGCGGCTGCGAGACACTATGAGCTTGGCTGTTACCATTTAAAAGCCGGTCATGTGTCGTTGGGCTTAGAACACATGGCGCAAGTGCTAAGTCTGGATCCGGAAAACCTGGCTGCCTATTCAGCGACTCTGATGGCCATGAGTTGCGCAGAGGATCGGGACGCCGCCGGTTATCGGGCCGTTGCTGAAGACTTTGCTTCCGCGGTTCGACGGCGAGTTGCGCTTGCGCCGCAGACCGGAACAACGCTCAGTGGCGAATTGCAGCAGCCGGCTGATCAACGGCTGCGGATAGGATTCGTGTCTGGTGACCTGCTGGAACATCCGGTCACATTCTTCTTGCTGGATGTTCTGAAGGAGCTAGACCGGCAACGCGCTTATCTTGTCGCTTATTCAAGCAATGTGATCGACCATGCGATCACTGCATCTGTTAAGTCAGCGTTCGACGAATGGCATGAAATCAATCGGCTAACCGATGCAGCAGCAGCAGATCTTGTGCGCTCACATCGGATTGACGTCTTGATCGACCTGGGCGGACATACCGGTGATAACCGGCTCTGTCTTTTTGGATGGCGCCCCGCCCCTGTGCAGGTCACTTGGCTCGGCTACTGGGCCAGTACCGGACTAGACGAAATGGATTTCATTCTCACGGATGCTGTCAGCGTCCCGGAAGGCGCCACCGAATGGTTTAAGGAACAGATATACCGGCTGCCACACACACGACTTTGCATGAGCGTGCCGAAAACCTCAAGGCCCATACCTTTGGCTTCACCGCCTTGTTTGCGCAAGGGCTATCTGACCTTTGGATCATTTCAGCAAGTGGCCAAGATGACCCCGCAAGTGCTCAAGGTCTGGGCGGCAGTCATGCAGGCAGTTCCCGATGCACGCTTGCGACTCCAGACCCGCGGAATCGGTATCGCTTCAGTGAAGGAGAAATTATCGCGGGCAATGATTGCCGCAGGAATCGACGTGACGCGAGTTGACATGTTGGGGGCAGTCGATCTAGACGCCTATTTAGAAGCCCATAATCAAGTCGACATGCTGTTGGACACCTTCCCCTATCCTGGCGGTACGACGACAGCCTTCGCTCTCTGGATGGGTGTTCCCACGATCACCATGGCCGGACGCACAATGATCTCGCGGCAGGGTATGAGCATGCTTACTTGCGTTGACCTCGATGAGTGGATTGCGGAGGATGAACGGGATTACGTGGCTATCGCGACGCGAATGAATATAGATCGCTCCAGCTTGGAGCCATTGAGGGCGGACTTGCGGGCGCGCGCGCTGGCGTCACCACTGTTCAACGCAAAACGCTTCGCCATTGATTTTCACCGAGCGCTGGAGGAGATGATCCGGCGTTGCGCTTCGGCGTGAAGGCGCGGGCCCCACCGCTTTGAACTGATGCTTACTTCCAGCGCTGCGCTTCAATGGTCACCTGATGCTGGCTGTTGCCCAGCATCAAGGCGCCTTCCTGGATCGTGGCCTGCAGTTGCATGCT
>DAIOGL010000340.1:0-2866 GCA_036745235.1 Sulfuritalea sp. | reverse complement strand
CTGCGCTACGAACGGGGCTATCCGCCGACCGTCAATGCGCCCGAGCCGAGCTTCATCGCGCGCGAGACGGCGCGCGCAGTGGTGGCAGATGCGGCGGGCGACGCGCAGGTGCTGACAGGGCTGGCTCCGAGCATGGGTGCCGAGGATTTTGCCTATCTCGCTCGCGTGGTACCCGCCTGTTATGTCTGGCTGGGGAACGGCCCGGGCGAGGGCGGCTGCATGCTGCACAGCCCGCACTACGACTTCAACGACAAGATCATCGCCACCGGGATCCGCTACTGGGTGCGGCTGGCAGAGCGGGCGCTGGCGCCCTGATGGACGCCGCAACGAAAAAGGGCAGCCGCGGCTGCCCTTTTCTGTCGACTTCGCGGCGGCTTATTTGACGCGGTTCTTGTACTCGCCGGTGCGCGTGTCGATTTCGATCTTGTTGCCGATCTCGACGAACAGCGGCACGGGGAGCGTCATGCCGGTGCTGATCTTGGCGGGCTTCATGACCTTGCCCGAGGTGTCGCCCTTGACGGCGGGCTCGGTGTAGATCACTTCACGCACCACGCTGTTGGGCAACTCGACCGAAATTGCCTTGCCGTCGTAGAACACCACTTCGACCGGCATGCCGTCTTCGAGATAGTTGACCGCGTCGCCCATGTTCTCGCCTTCGACTTCGTACTGGTTGTACTCGGCGTCCATGAACACGTACATCGGATCGGCGAAATAGGAATAGGTGCATTCCTTGCGATCGGGCATCACCTGCTCGAACTTGTCGTCGGCCTTGTAGATGGCCTCCGAGGCAGCTTCCGTGAGCAGGTTCTTGAACTTGAATTTGACGACCGCGGAACTGCGGCCACCTTTGCTGTATTCGGCTTTTTGCACGACGAGCGGGTCGTTGCCGACCATAATGACGTTGCCGGCGCGGAGTTCCTGGGCGGTTTTCATGGCTATGTTTCCTGGGGCGGAAATTTAAAACCCGCCATTATAGACTTTCACGGCAGAACTGCACAAGCTTGTCGGCCAGATCGGGGCGGGCTGCGAGCGTCTGTGCCCATTGCTGCATGGGCGCGCGCAGTGCGGGCAGGCTTGCGGCAAAGCCTTGCCAGTCAAGGATTCCGGCGCCATTCCAGGCCTGCCAGAAGGCCCGCAGCCGCGCGCCGGCCGGGTGGATCGCCAGAAATGCCTCGAGCTTCACCAGGTGGGCGTTTTCGGCCTGCGGGTAGATCTGCCAGACGAAGGGTCTGGCGGCCCACTGGGCACGGACGAAGGAGTCCTCGCCGCGGACGAAGTTGAGGTCGCAGGCCCAGAGCAGCTCGTCGTAGCGGGGTTGGGGCAGGAAGGGCAGGGGATGCAGGCTCAGATTGCCGTTGCCGTGGGTCGTTTCACCCATTCCCGGTCGCAGCACGCGAATCGGGCGAGTTGAGGCGGCCCAGGCCCGCATCAGTTCCGGCAGGGCCGGGTTGTCGTAGCTGAACAGCGAAATCACCAGTTCGTCAGCGGTCCTTGGCGGCAGGCCGAATTCGGCGCGGAAGGCCGCTTCGTCGAAGCGGCTGCGGCGTGCGTCGTAGTCGCGCTCGCGCAGCAAGCCGCCGGTGGTCTCCTCGAAGCCGGGGAAGAAGAAATGCTTGACCAGCGGCAGCCGCGGATGGGGCGACCTCATGCCGTGGCAGCCGGCGACCCAGGGTTCGGCCGAGAGGTATTCGAGGTTGAGCCAGACCGGCGGCCGGGCGCGGGTCGCCATGGCTTCGACGTAAGGCAGCGGCGGCTCGCAGGCGAAGGCCTCGATCACCACGTCGGCGCAGTCCGTGGCTGGCCAGGGCGTGGGCCACGAGGTCGGCCATTCACGCACATCGACGGGCCCGGCGGCGAGGTCCGGCGCCATCCGCTGCAAAGGGGCGGGATCGTCGATCCAGAGCCGTACCTGCCAGCCGTGTTCGTCGGCCAACTGACGTGCCAGGCGCCAGCTGACGCCGGCATCGCCGAAGTTGTCGACGACAGCGCAGAAAATGTCGCAGCGGGTTGGCTTTTTCATCATGGCGAGGCGGTATCCTAGCCCAATGAATGCACTTCTACGCTGTACCGACTGCCCGCGGCTCGCGGGATTCCTCGCCGACGTGCGCAGCCGCAATCCGGACTATCACGCGCGCCCGGTGCTGCCCTTCGGTGACCCCCTGGCGCGCCTGCTGGTCGTCGGCCTGGCGCCGGGCATGCACGGCGCCAATCGCACCGGGCGCCCATTTACCGGAGATTATGCCGGCATCCTGCTCTACGAAACCCTGCACGCCTTCGGCTTCGGCTCGCAACCGGTAGCGCTGGCGGCCGACGACGGGCTGGTTCTGACCGACTGCCGCATCACCAATGCGGTGAAGTGCCTGCCCCCGGAAAACAAGCCCGAGCCTGCCGAGATCAGGACCTGCAACCACTATCTGGCGGCCGAATTGAAGGCATCGCCCGATGTGCGCGTGATCCTCGCTCTGGGGCTGGTGGCGCACAAGGCCGTGCTGATGGCGCTCGGCCTCCGGCAATCGGCGCTGGTTTTCGGTCACGGCGCACGCCACATCCTGCCGGAAGGCCGCGTCCTGATCGACAGCTATCATTGCAGCCGCTACAACACCCAGACTCGCCGTCTCACCAGCGCCGACTTCCAAGATGTCTTCCGCAAGATCCGCGACGAGCTCGACGCCGCCTGACGCCGCCTTCGACAGCCAGGAGTTTCTCGCCACGCTGACCGATGCGCCGGGGGTCTACCGCATGCTCGATGCGGAGCGCAAGATCCTCTATGTCGGCAAGGCGAAGAACCTCAAGAAGCGCGTCTCCTCCTACTTCCAGAAGACCGGCCACAGCCCGCGCATCGCGCTGATGCTGCAGCAGGTGGCGG
>DAIOGL010000339.1:0-2888 GCA_036745235.1 Sulfuritalea sp. | reverse complement strand
AGATCAGGATGCCGGTGTTCTCCTCGGTATCCCACACGCGCTGCTGCGCGAACAGTTCCACGCCGCGCGCGCGCGGCGAGAGGTCGCGCCAAAGCGCCGGCAGCGGCAATGCGCCTTCCACGACGAAGCGCAATTCCCCGCGATGCGATTTCTCGCAGGCCGCGATGGCATCGCCGATCGCCGCCAGATCGGCGCGAACGAATACGCGCTGCACGAACCAGTCGGGTAGCAGCAGATGCCTGAGCAGACGTGAAAGCTTCATGTCACCAGTTCCCCGAAGCGCCGCCGCCGCCGAAGCCGCCGCCGCCGCCCGAAAATCCCCCGCCGCCGCCGAAACCGCCGCCGCCGGAAAATCCGCCGCTGCCGCCGCGCCCGCCGGAGAAAAGGTTGAGGAAGGAAAGCAGGAACACCACCACCGCCGCGCCGATGCCGAAGGCCAGCGAGCCGAAGACCATGTAGCCGAGCCAGCCTCCCAGCGCAGCACCGGCGAATGAACCCAACAGGCCGAATATCATGTGCAGCACCCCGGCGCCGACGACGAGCATGAACAGCCATTGAATCCAGTCCGGGCGTTGCCCGCCCATGTCCTGCGGCGGCCCGGCAGGCGCTTCCGCCGCCTGCTCGACGGCCGCCGTGCTGCCCGTCGGCAAGCCGCCCACGGCCTGGTCCAGCCCTTCGACCGCGGCGCGCAGCCCGCCGAAGAAATCGCCCTGCTTGAACAGCGGGGCCATGCGCTCGGCGATGATGCGCTTGGCGATGGCATCGGGGATAGCCCCCTCCAGCCCGTAGCCGACCTCGATGCGCATCTTGCGGTCGTCCTTCGCCACGATGACGATGACGCCGTTGTCGGCGCCCTTGTGCCCGATTTTCCAGGCTTCCGCGAGGCGTATGCCGAAGGCTTCGATGGGCTCGGGCTGGGTCGTCGGCAACAGCAGCACGGCGATCTGCGCCCGTCCGGCCCGGTCGATCGCCGCCAGTTGCGCCTCGAGGCGACCGCGCTGGGTGGCGTCGAGCGTGCCGGTCAGGTCGGTGACGCGCGCGCTGAGCGCCGGCACGGGCACGAGGTCCGCCGCGCCGGCCGCGGCCGGCAGCAAGGCCAGCCAGACCAGCGCCAGCCAGGCGGACCAGAAACGGCGCACTTAGTAGCCGGCGGAAGTCGGCGAAGGGGGAGCGGCAGCTGGCGCGGGGGCCGCCTTGGCCGGGGCGGGCGCGGCAGGTGCGTCGAACTTGATCGCCGGCGGCGCCGACATGGCCTTCTCGTCCTCGACCGTGAAATTGGCCTTGGGTTTCCAGCTCATGACCATCGCCGTCAGGTTGTTGGGGAAGGTGCGCACCGACACGTTGTACTCCTGCACCGACTTGATGTAGCGGTTGCGCGCCACCGTGATGCGGTTCTCGGTGCCCTCCACCTGCGCCTGCAAGTCGCGGAAATTGGCGTCGGCCTTGAGGTTCGGATAATTCTCGGCGACGACCAGCAGCCGCGCCAGCGCACCGCCCAGTTCGCTCTGGGCCTTCTGGAACTTGGCGAACGCGGCCGGGTCGTTGATCAGCTCGGGCGTCGCCTTGAGCCCCGCGACATTGGCGCGCGCCTCGGTGACGCGTGTCAGCACTTCCTTCTCGTGGCTGGCATAGCCCTGCACCACGGACACCAGATTCGGAATCAGGTCGGCGCGGCGCTTGTACTGGTTCAGCACTTCCGACCACGCGGCACTCACCGCCTCGTCGTTGATCTGGATCTGGTTGTAGCCGCAGCCGGACAGCAAAGTAGCCGCAAAAGCCAGCACGGCAAGCAGACGCATACGCATGGTGTTCTCCAATCGGGAGGGGAAACAGTTGCGAATATGGCGGTGATGTATTGCAATTGCAAGGGGGATTTCTTCTCCCGCACGCCAGCGTCGGGACTCGCCCCGGCGCGGCCACCCATCAGGCACGGACCCCAAAAGTCGGCGCTGACCACACGCCGCGCAGGGCCCCTGCCGCGCCCAATCGCCTCCAATAGAGCCCTTTGGCTCCACCGAATACCAGCATGACCGCCCGCCTGCGCGAAATCCCTTACAACTACACTTCCTTCTCCGACCGCGAGATCGTCATCCGCCTGCTCGGCGCAGAGGCCTGGGCGACGCTGACGGAACTGCGCAGCGAGCGCGTCACCGGCCGCTCGGCGCGGATGCTCTACGAGGTGCTGGGCGACATCTGGGTGGTGCGGCGCAATCCCTATCTGGAAGACGACCTGCTGGGCAATCGCGAACGGCGCGAGGCGCTGGTGGAAGCCCTGCGCCATCGCCTGCGCGAAATCGACAAGCGTCGCGAGGGCAACGAGCGCGTCGCGCTGCTGCTGACCGCCGCGCAAGCCGCCGTGCAGTCCTTCGAGCGCTGGTTCGAAGAGACCCGGACCTTGCGCAAGAAGGCGCTCAAGGTTCTGGCGCGCCACACCCGCAAGGACAACGTCTGCTTCGACGGCCTGGCGCGCGTTTCGCATGTGACCGACGCCACCGACTGGCGCGTCGAGTATCCGTTCGTCGTGCTGGCGCCCGATACCGAAGAGGAAATGGCGCCGCTGGTCAGCGCCTGCATCGAGCTGGGCCTGACCATCATCCCGCGTGGCGGCGGCACCGGCTACACCGGCGGCGCCGTGCCGCTGGATGCGCTGTCGGTGGTGATCAACACCGAAAAGCTGATCGACCTCGGCGCCGTCGAGATGAAGCGCCTGCCCGGCACCGATCGCGACTACGCCACCGTGCGCACCGGCGCCGGACTGGTGACGCGCCGCGTCATGGAAGCGGCGGAGAAGGCCGACCTGGTCTTCGCCTGCGACCCGACCTCGGCCGACGCGTCCTGCATCGGCGGCAACATCGCCATGAATGCCGGCGGCAAGAAGGCCGTGCTGT
>DAIOGL010000338.1:0-2892 GCA_036745235.1 Sulfuritalea sp. | reverse complement strand
TCGGTGCTCCAGACGTGGCCGTGGTGGTCGAAGTGGCCGTCGCTGAAGGCCTGGGCCTGGGCGACGGCCAGCACCGGCGCGGCGCCCTGGCGGAGCAGGGCCTCTTCGCCGGCATGGAAATAGATGTTGATCGACACCGTGCCGATCGGCACGAACTCCGGCCGGCGCAGGAAGATGCGCGGCAGGAAGCTGTCGCACAGGGCCGTCAGCGAAGCGAAGTCGAGCGGCCGCGGCGGATTGTCGGAAACCCAGACCTGGCTCAGGCTGTCTTCATTGACCGCGAAGGGCTTGCCGCGCACGATGCGGAACTCGTAACGCTGGAGGAAGCCGGTGGCCTTGCGCGGCGGCGCCACGGCGCACTGCCCGGCCGGCGGCACCTCGGGCGGCGCGGCCTCGACCAGGCTCCAGGTTTCGCGGCGCAGGGCGCAGATGGCGATCGCCTGGGCCAGCACGCGCCCGGCCTGCGACAGGCGGATCGCCCAGTGCTGGCTGCTGCGGTTGGCGCGCACCAGCTCGGTCTCGACCACGTAGTCGCCGGCTTCGATCGGCGCGAGGAAGTTCAGCGTGAAGGCCAGCGGCGTGCCGCGGCGTTCGGGATGATCGAGCATCGCCTGCAGCATCGCGGCGGCGGTGACTCCGCCGAAGGGGCTGACCATGTTCCAGTAGTCGTCGCTGGTGCGGCCGTGCCGCCGGTCCGGCGTTTCGGCCGTCAGCGCAATCGCGGTGTCGAACGGGTGTCGCGCCATGTCTTCAGATGCGGCGCTGGCGGCCGTTCCAGAAGGCATCGCGGATCCTGCGCTTCAGCACCTTGCCGTTGTCGTCGCGCGGCAGGGCCTCGACGATGTCGATGCGGCGGGGCACCTTGTAGCCGGCGATGCGTTCGGACAGCGCCTGGCGCAGTGCGCCGGCGTCGAGCGTCGCACCTTGATCGGCGACCACCTGCGCCGCCAGCGACTCGCCGTATTCGTCGTCGGGGATGCCGACCACCGCGCAGTCGGCGACGCCGGGCAGCGTGATCAGGACGTGCTCGATCTCGGCCGGATAGATATTCACGCCGCCCGAAATCACCATGTCCGAGGCACGATCGCAGACGAACAGAAAACCTTCTTCGTCGAGGTAGCCCATGTCGCCGACGCTGACGAGTCCGTCGCGCTCGACGGCGCGGCGGGCGCCGTCGTTGCCGTGATAGGTGAAGTCCGAATAGGCCGGCTGGTGCACGTAGATGTTGCCGATCTCGCCGGCAGGCAGGCTGCGGCCGGCGTCGTCGAGGATGCGTATCCTCGCGCTGCCGACGGCCTTGCCGGCACTGCCCGCCTTGCGCGCCGCGTCTTGCGGCGTCATGACGGTGATGTAGCCGGTTTCGCTCGAGGCATAGGCCTCGAAAATGACCGGCCCCAGCCAGTCGATCATGGCTTTCTTCACCTCCGGCGCGCAGGGCGATCCGGTCGAGGCGACGAAGGTCAGGGACGACAAATCGTAGCGCGCGCGCACCGCGGCCGGCAGGCGCAGCAGGCGGACATACATCACCGGCACCAGGTAGGCGGTCTCGATGCGGTGGCGTTCGATCAGCGCCAGCGTGGCATCGGCGTCGAACTTCTCTTCAAGCACGAACAGCGAACCCTGCAGCAGCGACTGCTGGGCGAAGGAGCTCGGCGCGCTGTGGTAGAGCGGTGCCGAAAGCAGGCTGCGGACGCCGGGATAAATGCCCAGCGCGTCCTTCGCCACTCGCGCGGCGAGCACCTGCTGCTCCGCCGTCGGCGGCAGGCGGCGCACGCCCTTGGGCCGGCCGGTGGTGCCCGAGGTGTAGGCCATGTGGCCGCGCGGCGTGCGCGGCGCTCCGGCGTAGGGCGCCTGTGCGGCGAGCCAGGTTTCGAAGCCGGCGGCGTCGGCTTGCGCCTCGCCGACGACGATCACCCGCACCTGCGGCGGAATCGCGCCGGCAATCGCCGCCAGCAGGTCGGGCTGGATGAAGAGGACTTTGGCGCCGCAGTCGGCGAGGATGAAGCCCGCCTCGTCGCGCTTGAAGTGCCAGTTGATCTGGCAGTACCAGGCGCCGGCGATGCGGCAGCCCTGGATGATGTCCACGTAGGCGGGATCGTTCCGCAGCATCACCGCCACCGTGTCGCCGTCGGCCACGCCGAGGCGGGCCAGGCCGCCGGCCAGTCGCGCCGCGCGTTCGTCGATCTCGGCGCCCGAGCGGTTCAGCTCGCCGAAGATCAGCTTCGCGGTCATGCCGCGCGCGACAGCCGGACGAAGCGCTGCAAGTGCGAGTCGGTGTCGCCGAAGGACATCTCGATGGCGGTGAGGCGCTTGAACCAGTGGCTGAGGATCAGTTCGTCGGTCATGCCCATGCCGCCATGCAGCTGCACCGCGTTCTGCGCAATGAAGCGGCAGGCCTGGCCGATGGTGACCTTGGCTGCCGAGAGGCTGCGCTGGCGCGCGGCCTTGTCCTCGCTGGTGCAATGCATCGCCGCAAGATAGCTCATCGAGCGCGCCTGTTCCAGGTGCAGCAGCATGTCGGCCATGCGGTGCTGCAGCGCCTGGAAGCGCCCGATGGGCTGGCCGAACTGCTGGCGCGTCTTGAGGTATTCGGTGGTGGCGGCGATGGTCGCATCCATGATGCCGACGGCTTCGCTGCACACGGCGGCGAGGCCGATGTCGAGCGCCGCCTCGATGGCATTCGCCGTATCGCCGGCGCCGACTCTTGTCGCCGCCGCATTGGTCAATGAGAGGTCCGCTGCGCGCTGGCCGTCGAGCGTCGGGTAGTCGCGCAGCGCGACGCCCTCGGCTGCGGGCATGACGGCGAAGAGTCCCATGGCGCCGTCTGCCGTTCGCGCCGAGACCAGCAGCAGGTCGGCTGTCGCGCCGTGGGGGACCACGGCCTTGCGGCCG
>DAIOGL010000337.1:1354-2894 GCA_036745235.1 Sulfuritalea sp. | reverse complement strand
TCGGCTACTGGGGCATGCCCGAAAAGACGAAGGAGGAGTTCACCGCCGACGGCTGGTTCAAGACCGGCGACATGGGCAGCTTCGATGCGGATGGCTACGTGACGATCAGCGGCCGCTCGAAGGATCTGGTGATCACCGGCGGCCTCAACGTCTATCCCAAGGAAATCGAGGAGCTGATCGACGCCATGCCGGGCGTGGTCGAATCCGCGGTGATCGGCTTGCCGCACCCGGATTTCGGCGAGGCGGTCACGGCCGTGGTGGTGCGCCAGAAGAACCCCGCCGGTCGCGCCCTGACCGAGTCCGGTATCATCGCTGCCATCAAGGACAAGCTGGCTAACTTCAAGGTGCCGAAGTGGGTGTATCTGGTCGATCAGTTGCCGCGCAACGCCATGGGCAAGGTGCAGAAGAATATTTTGCGGGAAACCTATTCGCCGATGACCAGCCGTTGAGGCTGCGATGCTGAATTCCCTGCCGGGGCCGCTGCTCGCTCTCATTGCGTCGGCATTGCTGGCGCTCAACGTGATGTTCTGGGTGCCGATCCTGCTGGCGTTCGCGATCGTCAAGCTGGTCCTGCCGTTCAATACCGTGCGCCTGTGGATCGACCCGATCCTGGTGGCGATTGCCGAGATGTGGATTTCCGGCAACAGCGGCTGGATGGCGCTGACCCAGCGCACCGAGTGGGATGTCCAAGGCATCGAAGGCCTCGACCCGAAGAACTGGTACCTGGTCAACAGCAACCATCAGACCTGGGCCGACATCTTCGTCCTGCAGCACTTGTTCAACCGCCGCATTCCGCTGCTGAAGTTCTTCATCAAGCAGCAGCTGAAGTGGGTCCCGGTCATGGGCCTCGCGTGGTGGGCGCTGGATTTTCCCTTCATGCGGCGGCACGGCGAGGAATATCTGAAGCTGCATCCGGAGATGCGCGGCAAGGATCAGGCGGCGACGCGCCGCGCCTGCGAAAAGTTCGCCCTGATCCCGACCAGCGTGATGAACTTTCTCGAAGGCACGCGCTTCACGCCGGCCAAGCACCAGCGCCAGCAATCGCCCTACCGCCACCTGCTCAAGCCCAAGGCCGGCGGCATCGCGCTGGCGCTCAACGCCATGGGCGACCGCTTCCGGGCCATACTCGACGTCACCATCGTCTATCCGGACGGTACGCCGAATTTCTGGGATTTCCTCTGCGGCAGGATGCGGCGCGTGATCGTCCGGGTGCAGAGCCTGCCGGTGCCGGAACACCTGATGCACAGCGACTACGCCGGCGATCCCGCCGTGCGCGAGGCCTTCGGCCAGTGGGTGCAGAAGCTTTGGCAGGACAAGGATGCGCAGATTTCGCGGCTGCTGACGGAGGCAAGGACCTGAGGCCATGAATCCCAATCTCACCGACATCAGCCATGTCATACAGCTCGCGGTGGCGCCGGTCTTCCTGCTTACCGCGATCGCCACGTTGATCAACGCGCTGAACACGCGGCTGGGCCGCATCGTCGATCGCCGGCGCGTGGTGCAGGAGCGAACGAGCGCGCGCGAGCCGGTCGAAGCCGAG
>DAIOGL010000337.1:0-1254 GCA_036745235.1 Sulfuritalea sp. | reverse complement strand
GCGGGCCGCTGCTGCGCCTGCTGGTGCTCGGCGATTCGGCGGCGGCCGGCGTCGGCGCGCAAACGCAGGACGATGCCTTGAGCGGACGCCTCGTCGCCGGGCTGCGAGAGTCCTTTCATGTGAGATGGAAGCTCGCGGCCTTCACCGGCGCCACCACGGCCGACATGCTGGACCATTTGCGCCAGCTGCCGGCCGAAGAGTTCGACGTGGCCGTCACCTCGCTGGGCGTCAATGACGTCACCGGCCGCCGCTCGCTCGCGGCCTGGCGGAGCGAGCAGGGGCGACTCATCGCGCTGCTCGGGAACAAGTTTCGCGCGCGGCACATCTTTCTCAGCGGCCTGCCGCCGATGCACCGGTTTCCGGCGCTGCCGCAACCCCTGCGCTGGTACGTCGGCAGCCGCGCGCAGGATTTCGACCGCGCCCTGGCGCGCCTCGCCGGCGATCATCCGCGCTGCGAATTCGTCCGGCTCGGCTATGCGATGATGGATCCGCGGGCCATGGCCACTGACGGCTTTCATCCCGGGCCGCCGATTTATGCCGCGTGGGCGGCGGAAATCGTGCGTCGCATCGCCAATCGCCTGCCGCAAATCTTTCCGGAGGACACAACATGATCGATCTCTACTACTGGACCACCCCGAACGGCCACAAGGTCACGATGTTTCTCGAAGAGGCCGGCCTGCCCTATCGCATCGTGCCCATCAATATCGGCAAGGGCGAGCAGTTCGCGCCGGACTTCCTCAAGATCGCGCCGAACAACAGGATCCCGGCCATCGTCGATCACCAGCCTGCCGACGGTGGCGCGCCGATCTCCTTGTTCGAGTCGGGCGCCATCCTGCTTTATCTCGCGGACAAGACGGGCCGCTTCATCGCGCCGGACCTGCGCGGGCGCAACGAAACCATCCAGTGGCTGTTCTGGCAGATGGGCGGGCTCGGGCCGATGGCCGGGCAGAACCACCATTTCACGCAGTACGCCCCCGAGCCGATTCCCTATGCCATCGAACGCTACGTCAAGGAGACGGCGCGCCTGTATGCCGTGCTGAACAAGCGCCTGGCCGATCGCGAGTTCATCGCCGGCGGCTATTCGATTGCGGACATGGCCAGCTACCCGTGGATCGTGCCGCATGAGCGGCAGCGGCAGAACCTCGACGATTTTCCCAACCTGAAGCGCTGGTTCGCCGCGATCGGCGAGCGCCCGGCGACGCAGCGCGCCTATGCGCTGGCGAAGGAAATCAATCCGGCGCCGGTGGTGAATGA
>DAIOGL010000336.1:0-2918 GCA_036745235.1 Sulfuritalea sp. | reverse complement strand
CCGTCATGCGCCTCACCTGGCGGTTCTTTCCTTCCTGCAGAACGATCTCCAGCCAGGTCGCGGGAATTGCTGCGCGATGCCGGATAGGCGGATTCCGTTCCCAAAGGCCGGCAGGTTCGGGAATGCGGCGCGCCTGGCAGGGACGCGTGACGCAATCCCCCAAATCCACCCCGGCCATGAGTTTCTGCAAGGCTTCCTCCGTAGGCTCGCCTTCAACCTGCACCCGGTACAGTTTGGACGTTTTGTGCCGGGGGCTGGCAATCCGCGCCTGCAAGCCACCATCATCGGTCAATACGACCAGGCCTTCAGAGTCGGCGTCCAGCCGACCGGCGGCATAGACGTTGGGGACTGGAATGTAGTCGGCCAACGTAGGCCGCCCATCAGCATCAGTAAACTGGGTCAGCACGCCGTAGGGCTTGTTGAACAGAATGAGGCGACTCAAACCGAACAACCGCTGCCAAAGGCGTTGCAAAAACGAAGGGATTCCGGATAGGGGAAAAAGTCCTGCATCGCGCCGTTGCGGATCTGCTCTTGGGTGGTTTGCCAGAACTCCGCATCAAACAGATCGGGGTGATGTCGCATGAAGGCTTCTCGAATCCGCTCCGACACCAGAAGAAAAGTCTTGAATTCCTCGGGAAAGACATCCAGCCTCGATACTGAATACCAGGGTTCACCCGACATCTCAGCCTCGAAATCCGGCGGTGGGGGAATGCGGCGGAACTTGCAGTCGGTCATGTACTCGATTTCGTCGTAGTCATAAAACACCACGCGACCGTAGCTGGTGACACCGAAGTTCTTCCACAGCATGTCGCCGGGGAAAATATTGGCAATGGCAAGCTCGCGGATCGCGTTGCCGTATTCCTGCACGGCATGCTCCACCTGATCCTCGCGACCCGCCCTTTCGGCATTCTCAAGATAGATGTTGAGCGGCACCATGCGTCGCTCGATATAAAGGTGCTTGATCACCAGATCGTCGCCATCCTCTTCCATCAGCGACGGCACTTCCTTGTACAACTCATCGATCAATTCCTGCGAAAAGCGCTTGCGAGGAAGGGCAACCTTAGAAAACTCCAGGGTGTCGGCCATGCGGCCGACACGATCCACCTGTTTGACCAACTGATACTTGCGCCGCACGGTCTCATGGTCGACTTCCTTCGAACTGCCGAAAACGTCCTTGATGACTTTGAACACGTAGGGGTAGGAAGGCAGGGTAAACACCAGCATGACCAGGCCGGGTATGCCGGGCGCAACGATGAACTGGTCGGCCGAATGATGTAGATGGAAGATCAGGTCGCGAAAGAACATGGTCTTGCCCTGCTTGCCCAGCCCGATCATGGTGTACAGCTCGGAACGCGGCTTGCTGGGCATGATCGAGCGCAAAAACTGGACATACCCGGAAGGCACCTCCATGTCGACCATGAAGTAGGCGCGCGACAACGAAAACAGCACCCCGATCCGCCATGCGTCGAGGATGATCGTGTCAAGATAGAGTTTGCCAGTCGCCGAATGCAGCACCGGAACGGTAAACGGGTACTCAAGGGCACCGTTGACCGCCTTGCCGATCACATAGGCACCCTTGTTGCGATAGAAGGCCGAATTGAGCACTTGTATCTGGAGGTTTGCTTCGCGCGCCGGCATCGTCCCAAGATGAGATTCGATGCTGCGCAGGATGAATTCAACGTCGCGATCCAGATCTTCGAATTCGCGCGTCCAGGCGAAATCGACAAAGACCTGGCGGATTGAAGCGCGGAAGCCCGCTTCATTCGGGTAGTAGCAGCGGTAGGTCGGCGGATCGGACTCGATGTATTCGGTGGACACTGCCGGCCGCACAAAAATGAAGTCGTTGTGAAAATACGTGCGGTGGAGGATCTGGCAGAACACCGAATTGAAGAAAGTCTCCGCCAGTTCCGGCTGCTTGTGGTTGGTCAACAGTCCAATGTATTGCAGCTTCGCCTGTTGCCAGACGCCGTCGCTCAGACTGTCCGCATCGAACTCGCGATGCAGTTTCTCGGTGGTTTCCCGGACCCGGTCATCGTAGAACTGAATGCGGTCCCTGACGGCCTGCTGCACTTCCTGCCACCGCCCCTGATCGAAGCGCTGCTTGGCAAGGGCCGAGCTTTCGTGAAACCGGCGATAGTGCTTGTTGAAACCATCGACAAGCACATTGGCAATGGATTCGGCGATCAGGTCATCAGAGGGGCCGGCGGCCATGGTGCGAAATCTCGGGAAGTTTGACTCTGTCGATTCTATCAGCGCGCGCTAACGGCTCCTGACTCGGGCGCGTTTGGAGCCCCGCAGGTTTTTGGAGGATAATCAGCTTCGACCTATCCCGCATCCTTCTCGATTCTCAACACGCTATTTTTAACGGAGCAGGCATGAGCACTTCCCTTATAAAGGTTCCCGCACAAGGCCAGAAAATCATTCCCGGCCAGCCGATTCCCGACAATCCCATCATTCCCTTTATCGAGGGCGATGGCATTGGCGTCGACATCACGCCGGTCATGCAAAAAGTGGTGGACGCAGCCGTACAGAAATCCTACGGCGGCAAACGCAAGATTTCGTGGATGGAGGTGTATGCGGGAGAAAAAGCCACCCGTCTATACGGCCCCGACGTCTGGCTGCCGGCAGAGACCATCACCGCGTGCAAGGAATACTCGGTCTCCATCAAGGGGCCGCTGACCACGCCGGTAGGCGGCGGCATCCGTTCGCTCAACGTCGCGTTGCGCCAGGAAATGGATTTGTACCAGTGTGTACGCCCGGTGCGCTACTTCAAGGGCATTCCCTCGCCGCTCAAGGATCCCAGCAAGACCGACATGGTGATCTACCGCGAGAACACGGAAGACATCTACTGCGGCATCGAATGGCAAGCCGAGTCGGCGCCGGCCAAAAAGCTGATCAAGTTCCTCCAGGAGGAAATG
>DAIOGL010000335.1:0-2926 GCA_036745235.1 Sulfuritalea sp. | reverse complement strand
GAACCTCCGGCTCCGGTCACCAGCACGGTCTTGTTTTCCAGCAGGCCCTGCAAACCCGCTTCATCGAGTTCGATACGGTCGCGTCCGAGCAGGTCTTCCAGCTCGACCTTGCGGATGGCCGAGATCGCCACGCGGCCGGTCAGCAGGTCATCGAGCGACGGCACCGTCATGACGGACAGCCCTGCCGCCGCCGCCGACTCCGTCGCGCGCCGGCGTTCCGCCACCGAGGCCGACGGCATGGCGATGATCGCGTGGCGCGCATCCGAGCGCCGTGCATGTTCCCCGATGGCCTCGATGCCCCCCAGAATCGGCACCCCACCCAACTGGCGGCCCGTCTGTGCCGATCCGGCATCGACGAAACCGACCACTCGCCAAACCGGGCTGGTTTCCAGTTCCTTGATGAGGCGGATCGCCGTCTCGCCAGCGCCGACTATCAGCACCGGAGCGCCCACCCCCGTGCGCCTGAGAAAGAAATGTCCGTCCTTCCACGCCCGGTAGGCAAAACGCACGCCTCCCATCAACATCACGAGCAGCAGCGGATCGAGAACGAATACCGAGCGCGGCACCATGTTCAATTGCTGCGCCATGACCAGAGCGGCGGGTGATGCCAGGGCCGCCACGCCACATGCGATCAGGATGCGCTTCAGATCGGAAACGCTGGCGAAGCGCCACAGCCCGCGATACAAGCCGAACGCATAGAACACGATTCCCTGCACCGGAATCACCACCACCAGCGCGGACCACATCGCGTGGGTGAATTCCACCGGAATGTCGAGATTGAAGCGCAGCCAGTAGGCGCCCAGCCAGGCGAGCACCACCATGGTGAGATCGTGAAAGAAAATCATCGCGCTACGTTTCATGCCTGACCTCCGCGGCTTGCCGCGCTTTTTGCCCAGCGACCATCAATCAACAGCATCAAGCCCGAATAGGTCGCGATCCACAGCGACAGCCCCAGCATCTGGAACTCAAAACCCATCTGCAGCATGGCCAGGGCCGAAGCACCGCAGGCCGCCATCAGGGCATATTCCGCCAGCGCCAATTTTCGATGCGGCCAGCCCATGCGCACCAGACGCTGATAGTAATGATCCCGATGCGCCTGCCAGAATTTTTCCCCGCGGAACAGGCGCTTCATCAGGGTCACCGATGCATCCGCCACGAAGGGCGAAAACACCAGCAACGGAAACCAGACCGGCCAGGCATTCTGCAGCCAGCCGGTCAAGCCGATCCCTCCGGCCAGGAAGCCCAGGGGAACGGATCCCGCATCACCCATGAACACCCGCGCCGGCGAAAAATTGAGTACCAGGAATCCCGCGGCCGCCGCGACCAGGGAAAAGGCCAGATACGCCATCGCCGGCATGGCATCCAGCATCGTCCAACCGAATGCCGAAAACCCGAACAGCGCCATGCCCCCCGCCAGCCCGTCGGCTCCATCCATGAAGTTGAACAGGTTGATGCTCCATATCAAGGTGACGGCCGCCAGTGCGAATGTCCAGGTCGCTAGCGAAGGCTCGAAACTCCGGCACAACACAATCACCGCCAAGGCGTGGGCGATGAGCCTGAGGAAGATCGGCAATCCCCACCGGTCATCGATGAACGATACGGCACATAATCCTGCGGCAAGCGCCAGGACCAGCCGGGGCGGCTGCGCAAATGCCAGCGAACTCGCCAGTGCCACCGGAATCATGACCAGGCCGCCCACGCGGGGAATCGGGCTTGCATGCAATGATCGTACGTTGGGCGTGTCGATCGCAAGGTATCCGGCCCAGCCACGGCCGAGCATAAGACGCAGCGCTGCGAACGTCAGGCCGTATACGACCAGCAGCGTCCAGAGCAATCCGTTCATGGCGGATCACCCGGCATGCGATTGTTCCGCGAACAGGCGTTGCAGAAAATCCGCCATGGCGGTCGTCACCAGATCGGCACTGAACATCTGGATTGCCCTGCGCCGTCCGGCCTCGGCGAGCGCCCGGTGCAGCGCCGCATCGCTGATCAGGGTTTCCAGCTTGCCGACCAGATCGGCAACATCGCCCGGCCGATGGAGAAGGCCGGTCTCCCCTTCGATCACGGCATCTGTGATGCCGTAGATCCGTGATGCCACAACCGGCAGACCAGCAGCCCCCGCCTCGATCAGGACCAGGCCGAACCCTTCCCGGTAGCTCGGCAGGCAGAACACATCAGCTGCCGCCATGTATTCCTCCACGACCTGTGTGTAGCCCACACGATGGATGTTCGTCGCGTCCCGGACGGAACGATCGAAACCGTCTTCGTCCGGCCCGACCAGCAGCAGATGCAGATTCGGAAACATCGCACTGAGCCGGCGGAAAGCCTCCACGAGATCCGGAACGCCCTTATCCCGCGTCAACCGACCGACGAACAACAAACAGAACGCGCTTTCCCCGATGCCGAGTCGCGAGCGAACCCGCTTCCTGGCATCCGCGTCCGGGCAAAAGCGTCCCGCATCGACACCCGCCATCGATCCGTTCGCCAGCACTTCTATTTTCCCGGGCCCGGTGATGCCTTCATCGATCAGATATTGCCGCTGCGATCCGCTGTCCGCAAGCAGGCGCGTCGTGCAGACTGCCAGCAGGCGGTCCATGCCTTTCAGCAGCCAGCGCGAAAAACCGCTTCGAGTGGCCCACACCTGCCCGGTGAAACAATGCACCCGATGCGGCACGTTCGCCAAGCGCGCGGCCAACATGCCGAGCAAGCCCCCCTTCGGCGTCAGACTGTAGACAAGGTCGAATCTCTCGCGACGGAAGAAGCGGGTCAGCACGAAAAGAGTCTTGAGGTCCGACCACAGGGCGATCTGTCGCCGAATTGCCAGTTGCACGAGCCGGACCTGCCGCGGCACGACAGGGGGAATCTCCGAGTCGTCCATATTCACGCAAATCGTGATGTCGTAGATTCTGGAGAGCCGCTCGAGATG
>DAIOGL010000334.1:0-2978 GCA_036745235.1 Sulfuritalea sp. | reverse complement strand
AGCCAGACGGGTGCCGACCTTGAGACGCGAACGCGTTCCCTTGAGGACATCGACATCCTCCTCGCCGATGGCCAAGGTTTCAGTGAGGTCGGGCTTGGCGTCGAGCACGACCATGGCCGTCATCAGCTTGGTGATCGACGCGATCGGCAAAACGGCGTTGGGATTCTTTTCGAACAGGACGGCGCCGGTGGCCTGATCCAGCACCAGCGCGGCCGATGACTGCAGTGCAAGGTGGTGGGCATCGTCAAACGACGCGACGCGCCGTGCGGAATGGACGCGCACCTTGTGCCTTGCGGTGATCTGCATCGATACGCGCGGAGCCTTCGCGGCAGCTGCCTTCTTCTTCTTGGTGGCCGACTCGGCCTGCGCCGGCGTCACGCCGGCGCCGACAGTTGCCGCCAGCAACAACATCAGTAGTGCCTTTTTCATGGAGATGCCCCTCCTGCAATCGAGCCATTCTAGCAGAGGATATCCCCTCCGAAATAAGCGGTACAGGCAGTTTTCTATGTGAATAAAGGAGTTAAGCGTCAAGGCTCGCTAACAACATTAACTCAGATCAAGGTACGGCCCAATCCGTTCCGGCGTACATGCTGCCGGTCAGAATCAGGGCCGCACCGGATTCCACAATCGAAAAATCAACTGCCGCCCTTGGCATGCTGCTGCGCTTCGACGGACAACAATGCGGTGACGTTGACGATGCGCCTTACGGTCGCGGTCGGGGTCAGGATATGCACCGGACGCGCCGCGCCGAGCAGCAGCGGACCCACCGTCAGGCCGTCGCCCGCCGAAGTCTTGATCAGATTGAAGGAGATATTCGCGGCATCCAGCGTCGGCATGATCAGCAGGTTGGCCTGGCCCTTCAGTGTCGAGTCGGGAAACACCTGCCGCCGGATGTCGTCGGAAAGCGCCGCGTCGCCGTGCATCTCGCCATCGACTTCCAGCTGCGGCGCCGTGCGACGCAGGATTTCCAGGGCGCGACGCATCTTGATCGCCGTCGGCGTGTCCTCGGTGCCGAAACTCGAATGCGACAGCAGCGCCACCTTGGGCGTCAGGCCGAAGCGCGCGACTTCGTCCGCCGCCAGCCGGGTCATCTCCGCGAGTTGTTCGGCCGTCGGCTCGTAATTCACGTAGGTGTCGCCGATGAACAGGGTTCGACGCGGCAGGACCAGCATGTTCATGGCGTAAAAGTGCTCGATCCCCGGCTTTCTGCCGATCACGGTTTCGATGTAGCGCAGATGCAGGGAATGCTTGCCGAAGGTTCCGCAGAGCATCGCGTCGGCATAGTTGTGGCGTACCAGCATGGCGCCGATCAGCGTGGTGCGCCGGCGCATCTCGCGCTTGGCGTATTCGACGCTGACGCCCTTGCGCGCCATGAGACCGTAGTAATCCTGCCAGAGCTCCTTGTAGCGCGGATCGAAATCCGGATTGACCAGCTCGAAATGCTCGCCGGCGCGAATCCGCAGGCCATGGCGGGCGATGCTCTTGTCCACCACCTCGGGACGACCGATCAATATCGGCCGCGCCAGACCTTCGTCGCACACGGTTTGCGCGGCGCGCAGCACGCGCTCGTCCTCGCCTTCGCAGAACACCACGCGAGCGGGCTTCTTCCTGGCTGCCGCGAACACCGGCCGCATCAGGAGTCCGGTCGAATAGACGAAGTCGTTCAATTGCTGGACGTAGGCATCCATGTCGGCGAGCGGGCGCGTGGCGACACCGGAATCCATCGCAGCCTGAGCCACCGCCGGTGCAACCTTGATGATGAGCCGGGGATCGAACGGCTTCGGAATCAGGTACTCGGGACCGAAGGAAAGATCCTCCGTACCGTAGGCGGCGGTCACCACCTCCGATTGCTCGGCGTGCGCGAGTTCTGCAATCGCCCGCACGGCAGCCACCTTCATGGCCTCGTTGATCGTCGTTGCGCCGACGTCCAGCGCACCCCGGAACATGTAAGGGAAACAAAGGACATTGTTAACCTGATTCGGATAGTCCGACCGACCGGTGCCGATGATGGCGTCGGGGCGCACGGCCTTGGCGTCTTCGGGACGAATTTCAGGGTCGGGATTGGCCATCGCCAGAATCAGCGGATCACGCGCCATGGTCTTGACCATCTCCGGCTTCAGTACGCCCCCCGCAGACAGACCGAGGAAGATGTCGGCGCCGACCGTTGCGTCGGCCAGGGAGCGTGCCGCCGTTGCCTGCGCATAGCGCTGCTTCGATGGGTCGAGCCCCTCGCGTCCATCGTGGATCACACCCTTGCTATCTACCGCGAAGACGTTCTTTGGATCGAGGCCGAGGCTCACCAGCAGATCGAGGCAGGCGATCGCCGCCGCCCCCGCTCCGGAACAGACCAGCTTGACCTTCGCAATGTCCTTGCCGACGACGCGCATGCCATTCAAGACGGCAGCACTGGCAATGATCGCGGTACCGTGCTGGTCGTCGTGGAACACCGGGATCTTCATCCGCTCGCGCAGCTTGGACTCGACATAGAAGCACTCGGGCGCCTTGATGTCTTCCAGATTGATGCCACCAAAGGTCGGCTCCAGCGAGGCGATGATATCCACCAGCTTGTCGGGATCGTTCTCGGCGATCTCGATGTCGAAGACGTCGACGCCGGCAAACTTCTTGAACAGCACGCCCTTGCCTTCCATCACCGGTTTGCCGGCCAGCGGTCCGATATTGCCCAGTCCCAGCACCGCCGTGCCGTTGGTGATTACCGCCACGAGATTGGCGCGCGAGGTGTACAAGGCGGCCGTGGCGGGATCGCGCACGATCTCGTCGCAGGCGGCGGCGACACCCGGCGAATAGGCCAGCGACAGGTCGGCTTGACCGGTCAGCGGCTTGGTCGGGGTAACGGCGATCTTGCCGGGTTTGGGGCTGCGGTGATATTCCAGCGCCGCAGCGCGGATACGTTCGTCCATAGAATCATTCTCCTGTTGGCGTCGACCCCAATTGTATCGCCGTGTCGCCAGCGCCGACTT